>CAIWVT010000261.1 GCA_903916135.1 uncultured bacterium | reverse complement strand
GCGCGAATACAACGAGAGTTTGCGCGAATACAACGAGAGTTTGCGCGAATACAACGAGAGTTTGCGCGAATACAACGAGAGTTGGCGCGAATACAACGAGAGTTGGCGCGAATACAACGAGACTTGGCGCATGTACAACGAGACTTGGCGCATGTACAACGAGACTTGGCGCAAGTACAACGAGACTTGGCGCATGTACAACGAGATTAGGCGCGAATACAACGAGAGTTGGCGCGAATACAACGAGAGTTGGCGCACGAACAGTTGTTGGTGTCGCACGAACTAAATGTGCGATGCTATTAACCAGAATATCAGCAAGCATGGTACAAACAAGTGCTTATCAAGTGAATTTTTTACTTAAACGATGAAAGGAATCAATAGTTCAAAATTGGGGTGAACACCCATAACGTGACAATTAATGTGGGATATTTTTTGAAGCCACTTTAAAGAAATGAGAAGATGAAATTTATAAATAAAATTAAAAGGAGCAACCCGAAAATCCATAAAAGAGTAAGGCTCGGAAGCTGAAAAGCACATGAGTAGGTAATTAATTACAAAATGGAAATAGCCGAAAATCCATAAAAGAGTAGGCAAAACCAATAAATCACTTTAAATGAAACTAACATTAAATGGAATGAGTCTTCGCAGCGGAGACCCTACCTTGAAACTTGATCATCCTTGGACTGCACATCCAAGCATTCAAATTACAGCAAGTGCAGCAGGCGATTTAAAATGGGTTTATCTGCCTTTGCCCCTTCTTCAGGGAAATGCGATAAAGAATATTACCCTTTATTATCATAATTCAAATGCAGCCAGTTACATCAGCCAAACTCGACTGGTTGATCAAACAAGTCCTGATCAGGCATTTGTTAAACATGATGATGGAACGGATTTAAGATCAATAGTTGCTACTTCTTACACAAGCAATGTTGGCAATCTCGTTGTTGCTGGAAGTACCGTATTAATGTTCAGATTATTTTTTGCAAACAATGTAGATGTAATCAGAATTGGAGCAATCATTGTTGAATATCAATAATTGAGCTTACTCCAAAAGCCACAAAAAAAAATACCACGAAGACACAAGGACACAAAGCATCACAATGCATTGTTTATCTAATACCGATACGGTATCTGTAATAGTCCAATCCCGACACGATGTGTACGGGACAGGAAAAATTGAACTATAACAGCTACTCTATCGGCATTATACCAATTGAGTTTGGACTAAAACATAGTATGTAATGGTATAAATAAACAACTTTCTATATCTTCGTGTTTCTTTGAGTCTTAGTGCCTTTGTGGTTAGATTGTGACTTTTCGGAGTGGACTCATAATTTGTTGTTGCAATTAAATACTCGTTGGGCTGAGGTTCCGACCTCAGTCCAATTTATCCAATTAGGCTGTGCCTATTAAAAGCGACAACAATTTAAGCAATCAAATTAAAATCAAAAGGAGCAACCTGAAAATCCCCGTTCGGCGGTAGGCTCTGCCTCCGTCGGTTATATCAAAAAAGGCTGTGCCTTTTAATAAGATTTCCATACTGCGCTTCAAAATAAAAGGCTTGGTTCCTGAAGGAGTCAAGCCTTTTTCATTTTCAAAACCTTAGTAGAAATGTATGAAATAAAGCATCCCGATTAAGATGACATTTATCCATAATTGCGTATTATACCAATATATTAAGAAATATTTGGTACTTTTGCATCCGCAAATTTTTTCAACACAAAAACATGTCAGAAAACAAGAAATTCGATTTGATTATAGTAGGCGGCGGCATCAGTGGCACTGCAATGCTTTACGCCCTTAGCAAGTACACCGATTTGAAACGGGTGTGTCTGTTAGAAAAATACAAAAAATTTGGCACGGTAAATTCGTCGCAAATGATGAACAGTCAGACACTGCATTTTGGTGACATCGAAACCAACTATACCCTTGCGAAAGCTGCCACAGTGAAGCAAAGTGCCGATATGGTGAAGAACTATCTCGAAACTCAAAAGTTAGAACATCCCGAGTCTAAATTGTACAGCAAATATTCCAAAATGGTTATCGCTGTTGGAAGCAAACAAGTGAAAGAACTTGACGCGCGCTTCGACACTTTCCGCACTTTGTTTCCTCATCTAAAGAAGATTAATCGTGAAGAAATCGGAAAAATTGAACCTCGCGTTCTGGAAGGTCGCAATCCGGATCAAGAAATTCTTGCCTTGGTAACCGAAGATGGTTATACGGTTGATTTTGGTGCACTAAGCCGCAATTTCGTTCACAAAGCACAAGCCTTTAATCCCGAATTGGAGATTTTTACTGAAACTAAACTCAATACAATTGAAGATTTGCAAACTCATTATAAATTAACTACCAACAATGGAATTTTTGAGGCAGATGTTGTTATGGTTTGCGCCGGCGGACACAGCATACTGTATGCAAAGAAATTAGGGTATGGAAAACATTTTGCCATACTTTCTATGGCTGGAAGTTTTTATACATGTCCAAAAGTGTTGAATGGCAAGGTTTATACCATGCAACAAGAAAAACTTCCCTTCGCTGCCATCCATGGCGACCCCGAAGTTCACAATGCGAATATTACGCGCTTTGGTCCCACAGCTAAGACTATCTATTTATTAGAACGCTACAATTATCCCACCTATATCGAATATTTGAAAGTATTCGGGTTCACACCCAAAGCCATTATTACCTTGATAAAAATTGCTTCTGATTGGGTGATTATGAAATATTTGCTCTCGAACTTAGTTTATGACATGCCTTTCATTGGCAAAAGATCGTTTTTGAAAGAAGTCCGTAAGATAGTTCCCAATATCAAACTTTCGGAGTTGACCTTTGCAAAAAAAACAGGCGGCACCCGTCCACAAATCGTGAACAACAACACCCGCAAACTCGAAATGGGCGAAGCAAAAATAGAAGGACGCAATATTATTTTCAATATCACACCTTCTCCGGGAGCATCCACCTGCTTGGGAAATGCCTATAAAGATACCCAAACCGTTATGGATTTTTTCAAAGGAAAATATACCTTTGACAAGGCAGCTTTCGAAAAAGATTTGATTGATGGCGCGTAAACCTACAGAAAATTGAGGTAATTCAACCGAATTGCATTCCCCGTAATGCCAATTTTTTCGACCATACTATCGCATCTAACGAAGCAAAAAACAGTATCGTAAACTCGACAAATGGTAGAAATTTCCATTACACGATGTCATAAAACGCCATAGACACAACCTTCTCAAAACGAAATCCTTTATCATCCAAAATCGTACAACTTCATAACCACAATACACAAAAACAACACCTATTTGAAACCCTCCCCCTTCCCTCCTACTGAAAAAAAAAGGCTTGCTCTCATCGAACAAGCCTTTCAAATTAAGTACTCTATGCACTTTAGCACACTTTAGGCACTCCAAGTACTTTAGGCACTTTAGGCACTCCAAGTACTTTAGGCACTTCAATCGGTTTCTATCACCAAAAATTTAGAAATACTCCAGAATGATTTGGCATTCTTTATAACTAATTTTTCAATTATTTTACCTTTCATCACCATTTCATAGCTTCCATCGGGATGCGTACTTAATAATTTCGCACGTTTCACGTTCAAACTTAGTTCCGTGAAATAACGAATATCCACTTTGTTATAACTTTCGGGATTCACCTTTTGTGATACTTTATCGCCCACGATAACTCCTTTTGTTTTGAGTTCTTTCCGCAATCCAATCACATAATAGGCAGTATTTAATTCCACAGTTTGTTGATCTATCGTTTGTGTTTTCTGATCATTTTGCGATGTCAGGTCCACGATGGTGGCATTCAATTCCACTACGGTGAAATTCAGTTTCTCCAATTGCACTTTCAGGTCGGCAATCTCCGAATCTTTGGCAGCAATCTGTGCATTCAGCAAATCAATGGTTTTTTGCAGCGCACCCACCTTCATATTCGATTTACGCAAAGCACCTTCGAGTCGAGCAATCAACTGTTTATTCTTTTCCAACATGGTATTGATGTTCTGAATGTGCTCTTTGATACTTTCCTTCACATCCGTGCTCACCTCGTTGTTGCCTTTTTTCGATTCCGCTATCTTCATCTGGCTCGCCTCGATGGTTTTCAGGTTGTCTTCCACATCGTTCACAAAACTGAACATGCTATTCACCGTGGAATCCTTTTGGTCCAATTGCGCCTGCAGTTGTCGAATCTGTATATCCTTCGGATCATCCGATTCGCCCGGCTTCGTACTGTTATTGCAACCCCATACGAGAGGCAACACACATAAAATAATTGCAAAATACTTTTTCATAATAATGGTTTTAAGTTTAATTTAATAAAATGAACGACAAAGTTAAGTAAAATTATATAGGTAGATGAAAATAAAATAGGTTTTCTTTCCTTACGGGAAGCTTGGTGGTGGTCCATAAGCCGGATTTGAGGTCAAATCGTAGTCAGTAAGCGTCAAAAGAAATGCTTTCAGGTCAGCCTTTTGCTGCGGTGTGAGATGCGCGCCCCCATTCGCAATTTTGTGCATCAACGGACTCACATAAGGAGAGTTCACGAGTCCTTCGCTATAGAAATTTATCACCTCATCCAAAGTTGTGTATCTTCCGTCGTGCATATAAGGCGGTGTAAGCTCACAGTTTCGCAACGATGGCACCAAATACGCCCCGTGATCCATCGGGTCTCCTGTAACGCCATACCTATCATTTGAATCATTGAAGACCGAGTCCTTTGCATTGTTATAAAATTGATAGGTAGTCAGCAAAGGATTTCCATCTCCCCCGTGGCAATGAAAACAATCGGCTCCTTGTTCCGTTACGAACAACACAAAACCGTTGCCTTCGCTCGTTGTCAAGGATATTTGGTGCAACAAATATTGATCAAACTTTGAATTAACCGAAACAATGCTTCGTATAAACTGCGAAACAGCCTTTGCCATCAAGTGAAACGTGATAGTTTCCGTATTAAAAGCCCGTTTAAACAAAGGCTTGTATCCGGAAATTACTGCGATGGCATTTCGTGCTTTGTTCGTGTCGCTTTGCATTTCGTGGTGGGCATACACAGCCATACTCACCACGTCTTCAAGACTGCGTCTATTTGCTTGTGGGTTATCAGGGTGAATTAATCCGTTCCACAAGTAACCATCATTTTGCCAAACAAGGTTCACAACGGGTAACATCACATTTGGTGTAGCAATCCCGGTAATCCCCACAGGATGCCCGTTTGGAAACGCTCCATTCATGCCACATTCAAATGCATTTTCCTGTACATGACATGTGGCGCAGCACATCTGTGAGTCCGCCGACTGATATCCTGAGAATCGCAGGTCATAAAATAAAGTTCTTCCCAAGAAAACTCCATCCACTGTCAAAGGATTATCCGCTGGAATGTTCATCTGTGTGGGAAAAAACCAGGGCGAAACGATGGTATATGGCTTTGGGTTAAATTGGGTAGAATCTCCAATGTACACTACAGTTACCGGAACTTCTTTGGTGCATGCCGTCAGTAAAAAAAAGACTGCTGCCACCCCCGCAACCAAATGGCTTTTTGAATAATTCATTGCCGCAAGCTATTGTATAGGTCCCACAGAAAAAACTGTCCCTCCATTCTCAATAGCTCTTTGCATAGCCGTTTGGTTTTGCATCGTAGCCGAACACTCATTAAAATCCCAAACATTTGGTGTGTTGAACCACTTCTCCATATTCATAATAATCTCAACAGTTGTGGTTTTATCCTCCCGAACCGTAAATGCCGAATTTGGAAGCGTCACAGTGAAGTAGTTTTGTACAAATCCCGTAATGGAATCCACCACCACGGCATCATACGTTTGCCCAATTCCCAAGTGGAAATTAAAAGCAGAAAGGTTGCTTGCCGTATCAACCCACTTGCCGTTAAGCTTCATATAATGGTATCCTCCGCCTAAAAACTCGGGCCAAAACATATTACTCTCCGGTGGATTCAAAAATACATTCGATAGGTTCCTCACTTCATTCAATCCAAAAGTAAAAGCTATGGAAGTATAACTCCCAACAGGGATATTATCCGGCACCGACCATGTGGATGTACTGGGCAAGTCACTATCCACATAATGAACATCGCTTCCTGTTCCGAAAGAAAAGAAAGTCCCATTACTATTCTGCAAGACGATATCCGAAACAAAGTATTGCACCTCATTCACCATGTAATTGTTTCCGGCAGCATTAGTATAAATCAAGGTATCAACCACCAAAGCTTGCCCATCCACATTATGGGTAAACTGAAAGCCAATATTGCCATATTTAATAGGAATATCAACAATAGGATCTTCTCTTTTGCAGGAGAAAAAGAATACCAAAAGCAAAAAAGCAATGAGAAGAAATCTGAAATTTTTCATTTGAATAAATTTTTAATAGTAAATAATACAAAAATAAATAATTAGCAAAAGTACAAAAAGAGAATGGATTTCTAAAAAAAAAGCCACCCAATTATTAGGTGGCTTTCAATTTCTGCAATAATA
Organism: uncultured bacterium; assembly: GCA_903916135.1. Lineage (GTDB taxonomy): Bacteria > Bacteroidota > Bacteroidia > Bacteroidales > CAIWKO01 > CAIWKO01. The sequence goes on along the minus strand of CAIWVT010000261.1, from coordinate 15,394 downwards.
TTAGTTAAGCGTAAAACGAATAGGCATGTTGAACTGCACCCGCACTGCTTTTCCGGATTGTTTACCGGAATTCCATGGAGGCATCAATTTCACAACACGTACACCTTCTTCATCGCAACCGCCGCCGATACCTCTCAACACTCTAACGTCAGCAACTTTTCCTTTTTCGTCAACCACAAATGTAACATAAACCGTTCCTGAAATACCACTTTCTTTCGCCATTTGAGGGTACTTGATGTTTTCAGTAAGGAACTTGATACGAGCTTCGTCGCCGCCGGGGAAAGAAGGCATTTCTTCCACAACAGTGAAGATAGGAGTTTCTACAACTTCTTCTATCACATTATTGGAATTATCTTCTTCCACAACAACTTCTTCTTCCGTATTTACATTTGTATTGGCAGTCTGATTCAAATCATCCTGATTGATTTCGGTAGTTTCTGTAGTATCCGTAACAACAATAGGAGCAACAAACCTGGCTTTTTGCTCCACCGTTGCTTCTGGTGGTGGTGGTGGTGGTGGTGGTGCAACTTCTTCCTTTGGTTTATTCATATCCATCATATCAACAGAAACCTGTTGATCTTGATTGGCAGAATAACTCTGCTTAAAGATAAGAAAAGGAATTAGTACGCTAAATATCAAAATAACACTTGAAATAATAACCGAACGGGTAACAATTTTCTTATAGTTTTTACGCATAGCGTAAGCACCATATTCTTTGTTCCTATCACGAAAAACTATTTCATCAAGGTTATTAGCAGTAGTAATATCAAATTTTTCTGTCATAGTCTTTAATTTATTTAATTACTATTTAGGTGCTTTTTGGATTAATGCTTTCTCCTCTAAAGAAATATCCACAATAGCATAACTCGCAATATTACATATAGCCATTTCGTCAACCACATTTACAATACTCTTGTATTTGGTTTTTTCGTCAGCTTTAATCAGTATGATAGGAGATTTTTTATCAGATTTCTTGATTCGTTTGATTTTAGCATTCAACGAATCATCTGACATCACCAATTCTACTTTTTTCACCTTCTCTATCAGATAATAGATTTCAGTAAATACTTTTTCGTTTTTCGACAATAAGACTTTGCGTAAGCCATCTTTGCTAAAATTTGTTTTATGCCATTTGTCAAATGTTGGTAGAGCACCCTTTGGAGCATCCTCGGGAACATCTTTGTGCCAATACCAATAAATTTTATCGTTATCACTAAGGATAATTGAATAAGTTCTGAAATCAGCAACTGCAGGAGGTGGAGCGTTTGGATCCGGTGGTTCCGGCATCGTAATTTCCATAACCTTAGGTTTGCTGAAAGCTGTAGTTAACATAAAGAAGGTAATAAGCAAACACATTAAATCCACCATGGGAGTCATGTCAATGTGTGCACCCATTTTCCTTGGGGATCGCCTTCCGCCACCTTTTTTGTGTCCGGAATCGTTTTCTATAATTTCACCCATATTTTTTAGGTTTTTCTGTTATAAAATAATATATACAATTTATTTCTTAAGGTCTTCTAAAGTAGCTTCTTCTTTCTGCAAGTTAGTAACAAGGTTAAACTTATTAACATTGTTTACTTGCATCAAGTCCATCACCTTTTTAACGGTTTTGAAGTTTGCATCTGCATCCCCCTTAATAGCTACTTCTGCTGTTTGATTAATGATACGAGCAAAGCGAACCCAGTCGCCCAATTCGGGCATTTGAGTGCCAACCGTATCAATGGGTATTCCCGTTTGAAGTTTTTCTTTTTTCTTACCATCTTTTTCGTTCAGCCAGCCTTTTATATCTTTAATAGGCATACCAAAAGAGGATCCTTGTTCAAAAGCTTTTATTTGTTGAGGATTTATAGAAAAACCATACCGTTTTGAAATCTCAATTATCAGATCTTTCCTGTAATGAGTGGTGGAATCTTTTCCATTATCCATATTGAAAAACACTTTGTCGTCTTTGGAAACCAACACTGTGATAACATTTTTATCAGGTGCGGTTTTGTCAGATACCGATGAAGGTGAATCAATAACTTTAGCTTCTTGAGGTCTGAAAGATGTTGTAAGCATGAAGAACGTCAAAAGTAACGAGAACAAATCCACCATGGGCGTCATATCCACATGGGGTGAACTCCTTTTTAGTTTTATTTTTGCCATAATACAAAAAATTTATGCTTAGTTGCTTACTATTTATTTAGTAGTAGCTGCAAATGTTTGAATCAAGCTGAAACCAGCTTCATCAATTTTAAAAGTTAGCGCGTCAATTTTACTTGAGAAATAATTGTAGAATACAATAGCGATGGTCGAACCAGTGATACCAAAAGCTGTGTTGATAAGCGCTTCTGAAATACCAGTAGCTAATGCTAATGCATCGGGCGAACCTGCTGTAGCCAAAGCTGCAAAAGCCTTGATCATACCAAGTACAGTTCCAATAAGACCGATAAGTACAGAGATAGAAGCTAAGGTTGATAAAATTACAAGGTTTTTAGATAACATTGGTAATTCTAACGCGGTTGATTCTTCCATATCTTTTTGTAAAGCCAACACTTTTTGATCTTTTTCCAAAACGGTATCGTTTTTCAATTCTTTATATTTTTTCAGACCAGCTTTCATTACATTGGCTACAGAACCTTTTTGTTTGTCGCAAGTTGCTAAAGCTTCGTCAACTTTGTTTGCTGATAAAGATGTTTGAATTGATTTCACAAAAATATTGATACGACCTGTTCCTCTTGCTTTGCGAATCATCACAAATCTTTCGATCGTAAAAATTAATACTACCAAAACGCATGTCATTAATAAAGGAACTATCATACCTCCTTTATAAATCATAGCTAAATAGTTCCCTGGTATGGGATGTCCTTCGGGGTTTCCACCTTCAAAGTTGGCTCCACTACCCATAACGAATTTGTACACGAGGTAGGATACAATTAAAGCGATTAAAATTGCACCCGTCGCAAATGCTGATTGTAAGGTATCTTTTAATGATTGACCTTGTCCTTGTTTTTTGCTCATTGTTCTTAGATTTTTTTAATTAATAATTGATTTTTATTTGTTTTTTAAATTATTTCAGGCGGCAAATGTAAAATTTTTTTTTCAAATAGAGCGAAAAAAGTTTTTATTATTTTAAACAGCAAAAGTAATCATTTATTGTTTACAAAAAAGACCTAATCAGTTAATGGTAGTTTTTGAACAGTTAACGGTAGATTTTGACAGTTTTTGGTTGGTTTATTGTTCTTCCGATAGGTAGGTTTTTAGTTTTTTTAGATTGATGATTTTGAAATCGCCTTCTATAAATTTCCGATTTTATATAAACTTTCGCCTGCGCCACATTCAATAAAGGTAGTGGTTTCTTTTTTAAGTAAAAATTCCATAGTTGCCTGCCAACGGATTGGTGATATTACGGTGAAGGCGATTTCGTATTTCATTTTGTTTTTATCGTCAATAATATTTCGCCATTGAGAGGAAACATAAGGATATTGAGGCGCGACAATTTCTTTGGTTCGGAGCAATATGTTCAGAAATTCGGAAAATAGTTTTTTTAATATAAAGGAATGGTACGGATGGGTTATATTCAGCAAGCGAGCCTGCAAAGCTCCATCGGCTTTGGCGGCTTCGATGATAGGTTCTAAATGTTCGAGCCTTCCCGATAATAAAAATGAGTGTTTGCTGATGTGATTCCCGATGCTAACTAATTTTTTGATGGGTTTTATAATTCTCATGATATCGCCCAAGCTCAGCCCAACAATAGAAGCCATGCCGCAAGGTTCTTCAGGTTTATATTTTTCTACTAAGGAATAAGCAGTTTTGATGATAGTTAGCCCTGTGGCGAAATCATAACATCCGCAATGATACGCGGCAGCATAGATTCCCATACTATAAGAGGTAACATAGTCGGGAAGGTGATTTTTCATGTGCATAAGGTCTGACACGCAACATCCATATATATAAGAAAGGTATTGCGATTCGAGTTGTTTATCCAGAAAGTTGTTGGTTTCGATATCAAAACCGGTTAAATCGGTGCCTGTGATTTCCGTGGCTTGTTGAAGGTAGCTTTGAAAGTCCACGCCGTAGGATTTCACCACATCGGTTTCCATACCAAGATATTCATGGATAAATGCCGGAAATATATGTGCAGTTTTCATAGCAGGTGATGTTTATATTTTGGATACAAAAGTAAGAAATTTTTGCAATGATAGCTTCTTTTTTTTATCAAAATCATAATTGATATTTTCCGTGAGATAAGTTTTTAGGTCGGAAATGTGCGGACTTTGCTCGGCATAGTGCGCCACCACCTCATCAATATGATGGATGCCATAGTGCAATGCCGCAGTCAAATTCGTGATGAGCGTTTGGTCTGTTTGTGGGCGGGCAACCCACACAGCGAACACAAAAGGCAAATCGGTGAGGCGTTTCCATTCGGCAGCCAAATCGAATTTATACGGAAAATGATGGGCAATGTCGAACGCTTTGTCGCCTATCACCACAAAAGCATCGAGGGCGGCATGTTGGGCAAAATGGTTCACATCCACCTGTTGCCACGTGGGCGCAATGTGCCAAAGATTGGCGGCAAGCACACGTGCCAAGCGGACAGAGGTGGCAGATTCCATGTCTAAGCCGATGGTTTTTATTTCATTCAAAGGAAGGCGGCTGACCAAAAGCACCGACTTGACATCATTGATGGCACCGATGCACATATCCGTAATGATTTCATAATCCTTCAACGCGGGCAAGGCACCTACGGGAATAAGCGCCACATTGCATTCGCCCGCAGCAAAACTTTGGGCGCATTGGGCGGGCGGTTTCAGGCTGAGCGCGTAATCATGCAGGATGCCCGAATGTTCCATACCATACACAAAGGGAAAGGTGTTTGCATAAGAAACCGCCGTGATTCGTAGTGGATTTGTCATAATATTTTTCGCGACTGCAAAAATACTGTTTTTTTTTGGGATGGAAGGAAATTTTATGTGAGGAGTGGATTGTTGGGATGATTGGGTTGTTATATTGTTGGATTGTTGAATTGTTTTATTGTTGAATTGTTTTATGGTTACATGGTTTTTATTAGTTCTTATTTTGCAAATTATGAAGCTGCCATTTGCATCAACTCTTCTCATGGAAACAGTTATAGGAAAGTTAGGATTCGTGGAAGGACATCTATTTTGTTTTAATTTTAATCTTGTAATGCAAGATCCAACTCCGAAAAGCCACAATCTTGCCACAAAGACACTAAGACTCAAAGAAACACAAAGTTTTTAAAAGTTGCTTGTTCAATAAGACAATTCTTTGTGACACTTTGTATCTTCGTGTCTTGGTGGTATTTTTTTTCTTTATGGTTTTCGGAGGGGGCTCATGCTTTAAGAATTTTTATTTGTGATGAATATTTTGTTCGATTAAATGGACACAATGTTTGTTTAAATGGACATTTTATTAGACATCGTAATATTTTTGTTCGGTAATGTGGAAACTCTGTTCGTTTAAATGGACACTTTTTTAAACGAAGTGTTTCTATAATATATAAAGGTATAAGTTTTATTAGCGATAGTAAAATTAAATTTTTCAAAACACAGATTTTTATTAGCAACTGCCAAAATGTCCTATTCTATAGTGAAAGGACGATTAGCCATGACAAAACTACTCCTTTCACCATTGCGGACGCTCCTTTCACCTCTGCGGACGCTCCTTTCACCATTGCGGACGTTCCTTTTACTATTGCGGATATTCCTTTCACTTCTGCGAAGGTTCCTTTTACTTCTGCGGACGTTCCTTTTATCTTTGCGGACATTCCTTTTTCTTCAGCGGATATTCCTTTCATCTTTGCGGACGCTTCTTTTACTTCTGCGGAGATTACTTTAACCTTTGCGGACATTCCTTTCAATTCTATTTTGATTCCTTTTATATTTACTTTGATTCCTCTCACTATTGCTAACATTCCTATTATCATTGAAAAAAATATTTCATGTATATTTATCTGTAAAACAAATAAATAAAAAATATTTTTCTCTTGAGATAAAAAAAAGTTCAAAAAAAAATTTGCCATGTCAAAAAAAGAAAATAATTTTGCAAACATATTAATCTTAAAGAACAATTATATGGCAGTAGAAAATCCAAAAACAGATTTCAATTTTAGTTATTCAACCCTTGTAACAATAGGTGATACGTGTGTTTCTAACATAGAACGCGAAGCCGCCATCATGTTGACCTATGGCGTTGATGAAGATTACAAAGACAACCTCAGCACCATCTTAGAGGAAGTTCGGAATTGCCCAACGGATATTGAATACCTTGGCAATATGAAAGATTTGAGCGAAATCATGAAAGTTGATGCTCAAAATGTGCGCGTTGCGATTCGCTCGGTGATGAGTCGGGTGATTACTGTGTATCCCGTAAACAGCGGAAAATGGACACGTTTCGGCACCAAAGGCATGGATGAATTGAACGAACATGACCTTGCCGCTTGCGGCTACCGTGTGGCGCGCATGGCAACATTATTTCTTACGCAGTTAGCATCAACAGGCATTACTACGGCTATGCTCGATAGCTTGGAAGCCTTATCTTTAAAATTATATACAAGTTATCACAATCATCATGATGCTGAATTAGAACGTATTGCAGCTACCACCGAGCGCGTTGAATTGGCTAACAAACTGTATGCAATTATAGTGGCGGTGTGTGGCTTTGGCAAAGACTATTGGTCATCACGCAACTATGCCAAATACAAAGCGTATGTGATTTATAACACTCACGATGCCAAGCCAAACCTATCGGGCAAAGTGGGCACCGCATCAGGCACCATGCTCGATGCACAAACCTCAGAACCAACCGTGCATCCCGAAATTAACCTCGAATATGTGGACGAAGCTATTACGCCTGACGCCGAAGGCAATTGGGCAGCGACGGATGTGCCCATTGAATGTGAAGAATATTTTGCACATGCCGATGGGCATCCCCTAATTCATGGTCCCATCGCCATCCAAGAAAATCAAAATACCGTTTTAAACATTTTGATAGAACCCGGCACCACGCCTCCGCCTCCTGATAATTGATTTTTGGTGATACCAGTATTTTGTAGGAATATAACATGACGTTGTAGGGACATGCCATGGTATGTCCCTACGATTTATTTCCCAATTTTTTTCTTTGGTAAAAACAAAATGAATCAAATTAAAATAGATTTTGTATCTTTGTAAAAAAAATCAAGATGATAGTTACGGAAAAAATATCAGAAATAGTCAACAAAATAGCTTTCGGGTATAATCCTGACAAAATTATTCTATTTGGTTCTTATGCACTTGGCAATGCTGATGAAAACAGCGATTTGGATTTGTTGGTGATAAAAGATACCGACTTGCCAAGACCACAGCGAGCAATGCTTGTTCGAAAAATGCTTTACGGTGCTATGGTTCCTATTGATTTAATCGTTTATACACCAAAAGAAATAGAAGAAGCTAAGGATAATGAATTTAGTTTTGTTTACGAGGTGATGCATACCGGAAAAACTTTATATGAAAGATAGAATTGAAGAAATAAAACAGTGGCTAATTAAAGGCGATCACGACCTTGGTACTGCAAAGATTACATTTTTGCATATACCCGAATATCTTGACACAGTTACTTTTCATTGCCAACAAGCCGTTGAAAAATATCTAAAAGCCTATTTGATTTTTCATGCTACGCCTTTTAAATATACTCATGATTTGGTGTATTTGCTTGATATAATATCACAACTTGATGCAGATTTCGATACTTTTTATGATACAGTTTCGGAATTGCAAGGATACGCAGTTGAAATCAGGTATCCAAACGAAACGATATTTCTTTCAAATGAAAAAATTGGAAATGCGCTTACGATAGCAAAATGTGTTAGAGATATTGTCGTCGCTAAAATGGACATTACAATAGATTATAATGATATTATTGATAAATAAATCATCCCTGAGAAAATCAAAAATCAAAAATCTAAATTCTCAAATCAAAAATCTAAATTCTCAAATCAAAAATCACAAATCTAAAATCCCTCCCATCATTTCCCTTTGATAACCTTCTTCACATTCTTGCTGATTTTGGCAATGCGTTCGATGTTTTCTTTGATAGGCGATTTTGTCAATCCGTCAATGCGCAACGCCATATTTTGATGATGAACAATATGCTGCTCGGGATAGATGATCACAAAACTGCTTTTCTCAAAATTTTTGGACAACATTCTTGGCAATCCTTCCAAATAGTTTTGCGCAGAGGCAGTACCCTCGCGAGCACTAATCCATAACAACAAATCGGTGTGCGACAGATGGTCGTTCAACGAAAGCAGATTGTTAAAACCATCGAACACCACAAAATTTACAGAAGCCGCTTTGGATGTATCGAATTTCTCTTTCACCGCCGCTAAGGTAGGCGCACTGGCAAACAGCAGCACTTTCGCACTTAGTTCTTTCGAAATCTGCTCAATTTGATGTATCCATTTTTCGAATCCGCGCTCGGCTTGAGCATTGTCGGGGACTATCACGGCAAGGCGTTTGTAGTAGCCAAAGGGATTCAACAATTTTACCACAAACATCATTTGATGATTTTTCGGAAGAATGTTCTCCATGATGCCACCAAAAATGCTTTGCACGGTAGTGGTTTGTCCGTTCCATCCCATCACCACCTTGGTAATCATCAGCTCTTTGATGGCGCGATTGATGCCGTTAGCCACATTGAGGTCAATGCGCGTTTCCAACTGAATGGACTGGTTGTCGGTTACAGTTTGGTTGGCAACGCGCTCTATCATCTGGTTCTTCAGAAGAATTTCGTCGCGCGCTTCATCGCTATCCACGCTGCCCATCACCACATTCAAGGGAAAGATAGGTTCTTTGGATCCTTTTTCTTTAATCAGCAAGGCAAAAGTCATCAGTTGCTCCATGGTGGCAGGATTCGCCACAGGCACCAAAATCCGTTGTAGGGAATCTTTCTCTTTGGGTGCGTTTAGGCTTTCGCTCACAGCAAGTTTTCTGCCGGCATTCTCCGTTACAAACGAACTCACCAAACAACTCACCAATATCACGATGATGGTGCCATTGAGCACGTCAATATTTAGTATCCCGAGATTATATCCCACCAAAATAAGAGCGATAGTTGCCGCGGCATGAGAACTGCTCAAACCAAACATCACATTGCGTTCCACTACGGTGAATTTATAAATTTTTTGCGTGATGAAGGCAGCCAAATACTTAGTGAATTCGGCAGTAACCACCAATAAGCCTGCAATGATTAGGGCGTTATAACCATTGAGCAGCACATTCAGATTGACAATCATCCCTACGCCAATCAAAAAGAATGGTATAAAAATAGTGTTGCCGATAAAAACAGTGCGGTTCATCAGTACCGATGAAGTAGGAATCAATTTGTTGAGTGCCAAACCTGCCAAAAAAGCACCTATCATAGGTTCAATGCCAGCAACCTCCGACAGAAAAGCAGAGGCAAAAACGATGGTGATAACATAAAGATATTGCGCACTGCCGTCGCCTTCCAAATTCTTGAAAAACCAACGACTCATGGCAGGAACCGCCCAAAGCATCACGGCTACATAAGCTGCCAACATGGAAAGCATTCCCACCCAAAACATGCCATCCATGTCGCCCTTAAAAAGACGTACAATGATGGCAAGCAGCAACAGCACGGCAGTATCGGTGATGATAGTCCCCCCGATTACGGTATTGATGACGCGATTTTTGGTTATGCCAAGCTTCGAGGCGATAGGATAAGAAACAAGTGTGTGAGTCGAAAACATGCTCGACAACAACAAAGAAGCTAAGAAATTTAGTTTGATGATATAAAACGTAACCAAAAAACCTAAAGTAATCGGAATCAAAAAAGTTAACGCACCGAAAACAATGCTACGGGAGCGGTTTTTCTTGAAATCAACCAAATCAATATCGAGTCCCACCAAAAACATGATATATAACAAACCAAAAGTGGAAAACATGTTGATGCCATTGACAGGCGAAATGATACACAAACCATGAGGACCTAACATAACTCCGGCAAGGATAAACCCTACAATGCCTGGAATACGGATACGTTTAAGAATTCTTGGTGCTAAAAAAATGACAAAGAATATCAACAGAAAAACCAGAACGGGATCTGTAATCGGAAGTTGGAAATTCTCTAAAAACCTCAAGGTATTTTTTCTGCAAAAATACTAATTTTAGTAATTAGAAATTAAAATATTAAAGAATATTTACTTCTGGATGTAATTCTATACCAAATTTAGTAAAAACACTTTGTTGCATCTGATGAGATAAATGCAAAATATCCTGCCCGGAGGCATCACCATAATTCACCAAAATCAATGGCTGAAGCTGGTTCACACCGAAATTCCCTTTACGAAAGCCTTTCCAACCACACTGTTCTATCAACCATGCAGCAGCCAATTTGAACGATTGTTCTGTGATTTTATAATAGATTAAATTCGGAAATTCGGAAATCAATTGATTAAGTTTATGACTATCCACCATAGGATTTTTAAAAAAACTTCCAGCCGAACCTATCAATTTAGGGTCAGGGATTTTACTATTCCTGATATTTACTATAGCGTTGCTCACAGCTTTCAAATCAGTTATATTGGGCGAAATGCGTTTTATTTCATCAGCAATGCAGCCATAATTCAATGTAAAATGCGCAATCTTTGAAAGACAAAAAACCACCGAATCAATAAAAATCTTACCCTTCAATGCTCCTTTAAAAATGCTGTCGCGATAGCCAAACAAACAATCTTTATTCATCAACTGCAACTCCTCGAAATCATCTAATCGAACAGCATTAACCTGATGAATACACTCTTTGACTTCAACGCCATACGCTCCGATATTTTGTATTGGCGAACTTCCAACTGTTCCTGGTATGCCCGAAAGGTTTTCCAATCCATATAAATTATGATGAATACAAAATCGAACCAAATCATCCCACACCTCCCCTGCTGTAGCTTCCACGAAACATTCATTCTCAGATTCAGAAACTATCCTGATGCCTTTGGAAACAACTTGTACAACATATCCATCAAAATCTTGAGTAAACAAGACGTTACTTCCACCACCTAAAAACAATAAAGGCTTGGGATTGTCATCAATAATTGTGGCAATCTGCTTTAAATCATCCTTAGCATGTAACTCGGAATAAAAACGCGCTTTAGCATTAACACCAAAGGTATTCAACATTTTTAATTCTACATTATCTTCGAACTGCATTTTTTTCACTGAATAGAAAATTGTGATTAATGATTTAGAACTTTTCCCTTTTCCCTTTTCCCTTTTCCCTTTTACCTTTTACCTTTAAACTCAAGTGCCGCATTCACAAAAGCTTTGAACAAAGGATGAGGACTATGAACCGTACTACTATACTCAGGATGAAACTGCACTCCCACAAACCACGGATGATTGATATTTTCAATAATTTCCACAAGGTTATCTTTAGGATTAATACCGGCAGCAATCATACCTTCTTTTTCAAAGTCTGAAAGATATTTATTGTTGAATTCATAACGATGACGATGACGTTCCATAATATCTTGAGATGCATAAATCGTCGAAACTTTGGTTCTGTCCACTATTTTACACGGAAAGGCACCAAGACGCATGGTTCCACCTTTGCACGATATTTTCTTCTGGGCTTCCATAATATCAATAACAGGATGTTTGGTTCGCGGGTTCATCTCTGTAGAATGTGCATCTTCCAATCCCAATACATTTCTTGCAAACTCAATGACGGCACATTGCATGCCCAAACAAATTCCAAGAAACGGTATTCTGTTTTCTCTCACGTAACGAATGGATAAAATCTTACCTTCTATGCCTCTTTCTCCAAAGCCTGGTGCCACGATTATACCGCTTAGCCCTTGCAGTTTCTCCTCTACATTTTCTTTTGTGATATATTCCGAATGTATCATTTTCAAATTCACTTTGCATTGTAAATCTGAGCCTGCATGAACAAAAGATTCTACAATAGATTTATAGGCATCCTTCAGTTCCACATATTTTCCCACCAAACCAATATTCACTTCGCTGATAGGGTTCTTTAAATTATACAAGAAATTCTCCCAATGAGTCAAATCAGGTTCACCATTAATAGGCAACATGGTCTTTTCTAAAACCACAACGTCAAGCATTTCCTGTTGCATCAGCAAAGGAACATTATAAATAGTATCGGTGTCAATAGATTCAATCACAGAACGAGGCGAAACATTGCAGAACAAGGCAATCTTATTCTTCAAGCCCTCATTTAATGGTCTTTCTGTGCGACAAACAAGGATATCAGGTTGCACTCCTAATTCGAGCATGTTCTTTACAGAATGTTGGGTTGGCTTAGTTTTCAATTCACCTGCTGCTGCAAGATAGGGCACCAAAGTCAAATGTACCACCACACAATTCGTCTCGCCAAGTTCCCAACGCATCTGTCGAATCGCTTCAATATAGGGCAAGGATTCAATATCGCCAACCGTGCCACCAATTTCCGTAATCAAATAATCGAACTTTCCTTCATTAGCTAACAATTTAATACGATATTTTATTTCGTCAGTAATATGCGGAATAACTTGAACCGTATCACCCAAATAATCACCTCTACGTTCTTTTTCTATAACAGCTTGATAAATTCTTCCGGTTGTGACATTATTAGCTTGTGAAGTTGGAACATTCAAAAAACGTTCGTAGTGTCCCAAATCCAAGTCTGTTTCCGCACCATCGTTTGTAACATAACATTCACCGTGCTCATAAGGGTTAAGAGTTCCCGGATCAATATTGATATAAGGGTCAAATTTTTGAATAGTAACAGCAAAGCCGCGTGCTTGCAGCAGTTTAGCCAATGAAGCTGAGATAATTCCCTTACCTAAAGATGAGGTAACTCCGCCCGTCACGAAAATATATTTTGTCTGCGACATGATAAATAGATTAAAACGCAAATTAACGCAAAAATTAAATATAAACAGCATTTTTTTGCAAGTATTTTTAAACATACTTGTTATTTGGGATTTCTACCATCGTTTTTATCTAACAAAAATGATGGTGTTGAAGTCTATTTTATACCGATATGGCATAATACCGATTTGGTCTGGATTAAAATAGAGCAAGTAATAGTATTACTTGAATCCTTCTGAATTTTTCAGATTGTTAAAATATTCTGTTATCATTAAAATATTTTTTTTGATGTTTATAATGATAGCAAACAACATTTTTTGTGGTCAGTTTACACCTTACGACAAATATTTTCCCACTATAGGCATTCTCCTTCCCATCCCAAAGGCTTTGGGTGAAACGCGCAATATAGGTGGCGTTTGATAACGTTTATATTCGCTTGTGTTCACTAATTTCAGAATACGCTGCACCATAGCGGTATCATATCCCAAAGCAATCAACTCGTTGGGACCAAGGCGTTGTTCGATATAGTTATAGAGTATCTTATCCAGAATTTCATAGTCGGGTAAGGAATCGGAATCTTTTTGGTTGGGTCGCAATTCTGCCGAAGGAGGTTTGATCATGGTGTTCATGGGAATAATTTCCTGCTCGACATTCACATAACGAGCAAGTTCATACACCTGAGTTTTATACACATCTCCTATCACCGACAAACCACCACACATATCGCCATACAAAGTGCCGTAACCGACAGCCGCTTCACTTTTGTTTGATGTATTCAATAAAATGTGTCCGAACTTATTCGAAACTGCCATCAACAACACAGCACGTATCCGTGCCTGTATGTTTTCTTCAGTGATATTGAACTTCTCAAGTTGAAATAAAGGGTGTAGCGCAGCACTGAACGATTGGAACATGGGCTCAATAGGAATAATAGTATGAGGACAATTGAAATTCTCTACCAACTGCAAGGCATCTGTCACCGAATGGTCGGAGGAGAACTGCGAAGGCATCAAAACCGCCAAGACATTATCATGACCGAGCGCTTCTGCAGCAATCACCATGGTCAGTGCCGAATCTATACCTCCCGAAAGTCCGATGATAGCTTTTGTGAACCCCATCTTTTTGAAATAATCTTTCACACCAAGCACCAAAGCATGATATATCAATTCGGTCTTCGGAATCTCAATGTCTTCAGTTTTGGATTTAGGATTTTCAGTATCAAAATATCCAATAGCTTCTTCAAAGAAAGGGAATTCAAGCAGGGTGTTTCCTTGATTGTCAAGTACCATAGAGCCGCCATCAAAAATCAATTCGGTTTGTGCACCCACATGATTTACATATACTATGGGCAAATTATAATTGACGGCATTGGTTTGCAGAACATTTTTCCGTTCCTGATGCTGCAGATAATTAAAAGGTGATGCAGCAATATTGAAGAGCAAATCGGGATGGAACTTCGATAATTCATCCATGGGTTTTGTAACATACATTGGGTCGGGGCTGATGTTCCACAAATCTTCGCATATTGTTATGGCAATTTTTTTACCTTTATATATAACGATGCCAAAGTTGCGATTTGGCTCAAAGTATCTATACTCATCAAAAATATCGTAGTTGGGCAAAAGTGATTTATGCTGAACAAAAGTTACCTGACCATTTTCAATGAAATAGGCAGCATTAAAAAGATTCTTACCCGCAGCATTCGTATTTTCGTAAGGAGCACCGACAATCACAGCAATTTCCTTTGTAACGGCACATATTTCAGCTATTGATTTTTTGCAACGCTCAATAAAATCTGAAAATTCGAGAAAATCACGAGGAGGATAACCACACACTGCCAATTCAGGAAAAACAATCAAATCAGACCCTTCCTCTTTCGCTTGATGAATTGCAGCGATGATTTTATCGCGATTCAACTCGAAGTTGCCAATGTGGAAGTTTAGTTGTGCAAGCGCAATTTTCATCACCAATTCATTAAAATAAAATGCCGACAGAAAGCTCGAAATAATTTACTTTACCTTTCTCTTTAATGCTTGGTACTGCATCATTTGTGCCTGTCAGAATATCCGTGAATCCTTTGTTATAGGTTAAACATGCATTTACAGAAATGATTTTTGCCACCTTATAAGTACCGCCGATTCCTATGATCAAAGATTCGCGAAAAAAACTGATTTGTTTGCTGATATTGACGTTTTTAATTTCCTTAGGGTCCGTTGCGTTTGTTTTGATGAAACTATCATCGCCTCGTGCTTTGAGTTTAAAGGAAGTTCCTAAGCCAAATTTTCCATAAATAGAAAACTTACCTAACAGATCGCCGGTCGTGCCGATGAGTACTAAAGGTACTTCTAAATACTGTAATTTTAATTTTCTCGTTAAAATTCCTGTGTCAACAACATTATCTATTTTATATACGGTATGATATTGCAACTTTCCACCCGTATAGGCAAGATTTACTCCTGTGCCTATTCCCATATTTTGTATAAAGAAATAATGAAAGTCAGCACCATAACCAAGATGTACAGTAG
>CAIWVT010000260.1 GCA_903916135.1 uncultured bacterium | reverse complement strand
TAGCTTATGGAACAGGTTCATTTGCATCAGCAGCAGTTGGTACCTATGCAAGTTCAGTTACCGCTACAGCAGCAATTGGAGGTACTTTTACTGCAAGCAATTACACTATCAGTTATCTTCCAGGTGATATAATTGTTGGAGCAAAAGCATTATCAATAACAGCATTAGGTCAATCAAAATGTTATAATACATTATTAAATATAGGTACGACTGCTTTTTCTATAAGCGCAACATTGCCAAATGGTGAATTAATTGACTATGTCACTTTGGTAAGTACAGGTTCTTATGATTTGGTTGGTGGAACCGTAGGTGTTCATGCAAGTGATATAGTACCTTCAAGTCCAACAGGTAGTAGTGGATTTGTTTCATCTAATTATAATATCTCGTATAATAATGGCACTTTAACGGTATTTGCCCTGCCAATAGCTGATGCTATAACAGGCTTACATGATGTTGTTATGAGTAATACATTAAGTTTAACGTCTAATGCAACCGGAGTTGCTACTTTAACTTATGTTTGGAATTCTAGTGTAGGTGGTGTAGCCTCTGTAGATAATACGGGTGTTGTTACTCCTATCAGTGTTGGAACTACTCAAGTTTCCTATACTGTTACTGATGGAAATTCTACTCATTGCTCTGCAACTTCTCCGAATTTTGCAGTGAACGTTACAGGTAAAATTTGGGGTTATGTAACTTATGATAATACGTATTCAACACCTCTTAATAATGTTACAGTTACATTAACAAATAATACTACTAGCTCTATTACAACTACTACTACAGGTCCAAACTTTAGCGATTTAGGTCAATCTGGCTATTTTGAATTCACCAACAATCTTGCGGCAGGGTCTTATACTTTAACAGCAACTTATCCTAATGCTGCTTATGGAGGCTACAATGCAACTGATGCTTTAATCGTTCAGCGAAGAGCCATAAATAACTCATATTCTCTTTCTGCTCTTCGACTCCTTGCTTGTGATGTTAATTTAAGCCACACTATTACTGCTTTGGATGCTTTGTATATTAAGTTACGTACTGTTGGAACCATTAATTCTTATCCTGCTGGCAATTGGGTTTTTGAAACTTCTACTTTCTCATTAACAGGAAATAGTAATGTGCCAATAAAAGGAGCTTGTTATGGTGATGTGAATGGTTCTTTTATTCCTATGGGTGGATATAAAGCAACCGATGCTATGCCAACTATTACTGATGGCACAATCCAGATTCAAAAAGGAACTTCATTTAATTATGAAGTTAAATCAGAAGCCATCTCTAATTTGGGTGCTATGACCATCGAAATGGATTTCGATAATAATCTCTTTGCAATCGAAAAACTAAGTTCTGGAATAGAAAACTTGAACTATGAAATTCGTGACGGAAAAATTGTTGTCGCATGGGCGGATATCAATGCAAAAGCAATCAAAGAGAATGAAACCTTGTTTAGTTTACAAATCAAAGCAAAAGAATTGTTACCATCCGAAACGCAAATATTCTCCGTGGTGAATTCAACAGAATTTGCGGACGATAATGCTGATATTCTTAACAATGTCAAATTAAAATTAGCAAATGTTGTTACTGCCAAGGCCGTTGGATTCAGTGTGTCAGCTTATCCAAATCCATTCAGTAGCACAAGCAACATCTCTTACACGCTGCCAGAAAATAGTTCTGTGAAGATTACGTTAAAAAACATATTAGGACAATCTATTGCAACAATTTCTGATGAAACGAAAGTCGCAGGATTCTATAATGTTGAAATTAATGCAAATGAATTAAACCTTACAGGTGGTGTGTATTTTTATACGATAGAAGTGAAGGGAACCACAGCCTCTTATGATAAAACTTATAAATTAGTATTGGAGAAATAAATTTTTCAAACGCGAAGGTAATGCCAAGTTACCTTCGCGTTTTTATCCAAAGCTAGAAATATTTATAATAAAACGTTTTTTTTGTAGGGATATAAATAGTGTATTTTGGATTATTAAGATTTGTATGAAAAAGGCAGATTGATTTTGAGGTGTTATTTATGCCTAAAGATTTTTTTTGATTATAAAAGTAAAGTAAACAATTAATTTTTAAAGCGATGACAAAAAATATATATTTATTAATTACGATGATGTTGATGTTTCTGTCAGCGTCATTTGTTCACGCTCATGAAGCACCTCCAACTTTTACGGGGACTGCTACCATCGGGACAATTACGGCTAGCCCTGGTGAAAATATTAGCGTTCCTTTATCTGTTACAAATTTCACTAATATTGGGTCTATCACATTTAATATTCATTACAATATGGGTTTAATGAATTTTGCTGGAATTTCTGGGGGGACATCTGCCGGTTTAGGATTCGTAGTTGGTATAGATACTGTTCATTCAACTATTGGTATTACTTTTGCCCCTTCTGTACTTAATACCACGTTCGCAGATGGAGTTTTACTTAATCTTAATTTTTTTTATATGGGTATCAATTCGAGCGAATTGAACTTCCTTAACACCTGCGAAGTTAGTCAAGGATTTACCCCTGTTTATCCAATATACACGAACGGCGCAATTAATACTGCCACCGGTAATACGTGTACTGCTACTATTTCTGGAACAACCGCATCAGTGGGTAGCTATTTTACGGTTCCTATAAAGTATGCTAATTTTGCAAGTAATATTGGTGCAATCACGCAAAAAATAAAATACGATGCTTCAAAATTAAACTTTGTAAATATTACGCCTACTGGAACTTTATCTGGGGCAATTGGCAGTGCCAGCAATGGTATTCTAACTATTGTTTGGTCAAATACTGATGGCGCAAATATTAATTATGCAAATAGTCCTAATAACAAAATTGAGGTGCGTTTTCAATACATTGGCAATACAGCGACAACATTGGAATTTACTTCAGGAAGTTTAATTGCCGCCCATAATGAAACAAATGTATTGGTTAGTTATACTAACGGAACAATCACATTAGAAACTACAACTGCAACAGCTTCTCTTGGAGGATTGATATCTGGAGTTTTACAAGGAGAAGATGTAGAAATTCCAATAACTTTTGGAAGTTTACCATCTGGTGACCTTACTGGAGTTGGAGCTTTAACTTTGGATTTGCCTTATGATAATTTGAAATTGGCATATATTGGAGTGGTTAGTGGTACTAATATTCATTCGGCGACAATTAGTAATACGGGTTCTTCAATACAAATAGCTTGGACTGATAATAGTGGGACAGATATTAATGGAGCATTTTTGAAATTGAAATTCAAATATCTTGGTGTCGGAGATGCGCATATAAGTTTTGGTTCTGCATGTTCATTCACTACACTCTCTGATGCTTTTGTACAGGTTGACTATGCGCATAATGCGACCATAACGCAAAATATTGCTACGGCAAATGCTACTATAGGATCAGTTTATGCTGAACAAGGACAAGAGGTTTTAGTGCCTGTAACTTTTAATGGTTTACCTTATGATTTGGGTGCTGGAATAGGGACGGGGGCGGTTACTTTAGTGTTGAATTATGACGTTAGCAAGCTTACATTTATTGATGTGCAAAATAATTCTTTTTATGCAACAGTTGGAACCACAGCACCTAATATTATTTCTGTTTCTTGGGCAAACGTTTCGCCAACTAATTTAAATTGTTTATTTTTAAACTTAAGGTTCCTTAAAATTGCTCCGAATAGCGACTCACCTGCCTCAATTGATTTTGTGTCAGGATGTGAATTAGCTGATGTAAATGCAGAACTAATACCTGTAAATTGGTACAATGGTAATGTACATGGAAATAAAACATTGACATTGACAAATGTTTTTCTTGAAGGACTTTATAATGGTGGTGG
>CAIWVT010000259.1 GCA_903916135.1 uncultured bacterium | reverse complement strand
TGGGAGCGGTGCGTCCGGCTATGAATCCAACGACGGGCTTGGTGCCGTGTTCTTTAATCCAATAAGCGGCTTCAGCTTCCATGCCACCGCCAATTTCGCCTATCATGACGATGCCTTCGGTGGCGGGATCTGCCATAAATAGTTTGATAGCGTCGAGCATGGTGGTGCCGATAATCGGGTCGCCGCCAATGCCGATGGCTGTGGTTTGTCCTAAGCCTGTCTTGGTGAGTTGGTCAACCGCTTCGTAGGTGAGGGTTCCCGAACGCGACACGACGCCGATTTTTCCTTTTTGATGAATGAAAGCAGGCATGATACCCACTTTGGCTTCCCCCGGTGTGATGATACCCGGACAGTTGGGTCCAATCAAGCGGCAATCTTTGTCGCCCAAATAGCGTTTCACCAAAATCATATCGTTGACGGGAATTCCTTCCGAGATACATACAATCAATTTGATGCCGGCAGCGGCAGCTTCCATGATGGAGTCAGCAGCAAAGGCAGGTGGAACAAAAATGATAGAGGTGTCGGCTTTGGTTTTTTCAACCGCCTCAGCCACCATATCAAACACAGGGCGATCCAAATGGCGCGAACCACCTTTGCGCGGGGTTACACCACCGACCACGTTGGTGCCATATTCAATCATTTGAGTTGCGTGAAACGTACCTTCAGAACCTGTGAAACCCTGTACGAGAACGCGCGAATCTTTATTCAGTAAAACACTCATTTTTTTATGGATTAATAAATTTAATTAGACTTACGTTTAGGAAACATTTCTCTTAAAAAAAAGAATTTACAAAAGTATGAATTTTTTATATAGGTTGAAATGTATATTATGATTTTTTTGCGAAAACGGATTTATATCAATCTAAATATGACATTTGACATGGTCATTTATGGTCATTAAAGGTCATTAATGGTCATTTGTTGTCATCCCGACACTCCCGAATGGGGTCGTGTGCGGGACAGGAACATTGAACTATAAAAGTTGCTCTATCGGTATAATACCAAACTTGGTCTATATTAAAATATGGAAAGCGATGGTATAATACAGCAACTTAGCATAATTATATCCTTGTTTAATTGTATAATTATATCATTCCCATCCTCATCCCTTCACCCAAGCTGTAACCTCATCTATGCTAGGTGCTTTGATGGCTAATTTTAGTTTTTTGCGTAAGCCGCAGATGTCGTTAAAGAGTTTGCTGGGCGTAGCGTTTTTGAGGGCTTCGATGGTGGTGAATCCCGATTTCATAATCAGGGGAGCATATTCGGCGGGGATGCCGCGTGCCACAAAATCGTCCACCGCACTCACCACGGCAGTGAGTTCGGGTTTCATCTGCGGGAAAAACAACACATCTTGAATGGAGTGTGAGTTGGTCATTATCATCGTCAGGCGGTCAATGCCGATGCCCAAACCTGCTGTTGGCGGCATGCCGAACTCCAAGGCGCGCAGGAAATCTTCGTCCAACACCATTGATTCTTCGTCGCCGCGTTTGCCGAGTTCCAGTTGGGCTTCGAAACGTTGGCGTTGGTCAATCGGGTCGTTCAGCTCCGAAAAGGCATTGCAAAGTTCTTTTCCGTTGACGATGGCTTCAAAACGTTCCACCAAACCTTCTTTGGTGCGATGTTTCTTCGCCAGAGGCGACATCTCCACGGGATAATCCGTGATGAAGGTAGGTTGAATGAGTTGCTGCTCGCAGGTTTCGCCAAAAATCTCATCTATCAGTTTGCCTTTGCCCATGCTGGCATCCACCGCAACGCCCAATTGGGTGGCTGTGGCGGTCAGTTGCGCTTCGTCCATAGCGGAAATGTCTATGCCGGTGTAATGCGCAATGGCTTCATACATCGTGAAACGTTTCCAAGGGCGTTTGAAATCAATGATGTTTTCGCCCACCTGAATCTGGGTGCTTCCGGTGGTGTTGATGGCTACATTTTCCACCATTTCTTCCACCAAATTCATCATCCATTCATAATCTTTATATGCCACATAGAGTTCCATCTGGGTGAATTCGGGATTATGAAAACGATCCATGCCTTCGTTGCGGAAATCTTTGGCAAACTCAAAAACACCTTCGTAGCC
>CAIWVT010000258.1 GCA_903916135.1 uncultured bacterium | reverse complement strand
GTACATTCATCAGTGTTTTCAACCGAAACGGAGCCTCCTAAACGCCATGTAAAGCCGCTATCATCAGAATAAATAACATGAGAGATATGCTTGTTGATACCCATAACAGTGTGATTGCATGGAACAACTATTCGATTCTTATAATCTTTTTGTTCTAACTGTAGGGCATGAACAGGACCGGTAGCATACCATTTCCAATTAGGCTCCTTAACCGAGTTTGTAACATCAATAGGTTTTTCCCATGTTGCCCCTTCGTCTTTCGAGCGCAAAACAAACACTTTGTCATTAGTCAATGTAGCCATAATAATAACATCCCCACTAAGCTTATCAACAACAGGGGAGGGGTTGCCACAGGTGTTAGGTCGGTTGGTCCAAACGACTTTCAAGGGAGTCCAACTGCTGCCATTATCCGCAGAGGTCTTCATCACAAGATCAATAGAACCATGGTCAAAAAGGCTCTTTCTGCCTTCGCAAAAAGCTAATAATTTCCCACTCGATGTCTTGATAATCGTCGGTATCCGAAACATATTATAGCCATCTTTATGGTTTTTGAATACGTATTGAATATGGGAAGTCTGTGCAGTTAAAAATAAATGTATCGAAACAGAAAGAAGTACAAGAATGGGTTTTATGTGGTTGGCAAACGGCATTGGCTTCTTATCAAACTAAATCTCTCTCCGCATCCTTGCAACAGGAATGTCCAATATTTCACGATATTTAGCAACAGTTCGCCGAGCTATAGTATATCCTTTTTCTTTCAGTATATCGGTCAGTTGGTCGTCGGTCAAAGGTTTCGTTTTGCTTTCGCCTTCTATGCAATCCATCAGTATTTTCTTCACTTCGCGCGTCGAAACTTCTTCGCCCGTATCTGTATGCAAAGCTTCTGAGAAGAAACTTTTCAACAAAAACGTGCCAAACGGGGTGTGAACATATTTGCTATTCACCACGCGCGAAATCGTCGAAATATCGAGGTGTACAATTTCGGCAATATCTTTCAAAATCATCGGTTTCAAGCTCGTTTCATCCCCTTCCAAAAAATACTCTTTCTGAAAATTCATGATGGCTCGCATCGTTCTCAACAGGGTATCCTGTCGCTGTTTTATCATATCAATAAACCATTGAGCAGAATCCAATTTTTGTTTCACAAAAACTATCAAATCCTTGTCATGATTCGATTTGCTGACTTTATTAGCCGCAGCACCTTCTATCATATTCAAATATGACTTGTTGATACGAAGGTCGGGAGCATTTTTCGAATTGATCACCAACTCCAAAATCCCATCCGTATTATATATCGTAAAATCGGGCGTAATATATTGATTCGGCTTCGCCAAATCAACAAACGAACTTCCCGGCTTCGGATTAAGTTTCAGGATTTCATGTATCGCATCCTTCAGTTGCTCATTCGTAATAAGCAATCGTTGCTCAATCTTGTCATAATGTTTCCGCGTAAAATCTTCAAACAACTCCTGTAGAATTCTCTTCGCAAGCAATGTGGCATCATTCGAATACTCTTTATGATGCAACTGTATCAGAAGACACTCTTGCAAGTTTCGCGCACCCACGCCATAAGGCTCAAAATCCTGAATAATTTTTAGCATTGCTTCCAACTCTTTCACCGTAGTGGTGATATTTTGGTTGAATGCCAAATCGTCAACCATCGCCGTCAGTTCTCGATGCAGATAGCCCGAATCGTCCAAATTTCCTATGATATATTCCGCAATTTGATACTCCCGTTCGGTCAAGTCCTGCAATCCTAATTGCGTAAACAGATTCTCCTGAAAACTTTGTCCCACCGAAAACGGAATCTCATTCCGCTTATCCTCATCCGCATTGCCTTCATAATTGCTGAGCTTATAATCGGGTGTATCGTCGTCGTCCATATAATCTTCCAACGAAACCTCGTCATCAACTTTTTCTATCTCTTCCACTTCGGTCTCCAACTCCTCCGTTTCGCTTTCGCTTTCGTCTTGCGAGTTTTCGTCTTCCACTCTTTCGTCCTGTTGAGTCAATTCGTCGTTGGCATCTTCCAACACAGGATTGATTTCCAATTCCTCCTTGATGCGTTGCTCCAATGCCATAGTGGGCAACTGCAACAGTTTCATCAATTGAATCTGTTGCGGCGAGAGCTTTTGCTGTAGTCTTTGTTGTAGTCTTTGATAAAGCATAAAATTTTAAACTTTTTTAGTACACGAATGTACGACTTTTTTCCTTACCAGAGCAAGAAATTCGTAAAAAACTTTCTCTATTAAATGTAGCATGATTAAAATTCAGCATTTTGTGGCGTCCGTGGAAAAGGTATCACATCCCTGATATTTGCCATTCCTGTAACAAACAAAATCAACCGCTCAAATCCCAAACCAAATCCGCTATGTGGTGCTGTGCCAAACTTCCTCGTATCCAAATACCACCACATATCTTTCTCCGGAATATGCATCTCTTCTATGCGAGCCAACAATTTCTCATAACTTTCCTCGCGCTGCGAACCACCAATGATCTCGCCTATCTTCGGAAACAACACATCCATCGCCCTCACCGTTTTCCCATCATCATTCTGTTTCATATAAAACGCTTTAATATCGCGCGGATAATCCGTCAAAATAACAGGACGCAAAAAATGTTTCTCCACCAAATACCGCTCATGTTCCGACTGCAAATCCAATCCCCAACTCACTGGAAACTCAAACTTCTGTCCCGAAGCCATCAAAATGTCTATCGCTTCCGTATAACTCAAACGCTCAAACGGATTCTCTATAATAAACTTCAAACGGTCCAACAGCTCATTATCATACATCTTATTCAAAAACTCCAAATCATCATAACACGTATCCAAAGCATATTGAACCAAATATTTCAACATATCCTCAGCCAAATCCATATTGTCCGTAATATCATAAAACGCCATTTCGGGCTCTATCATCCAAAACTCAGCCAAATGCCTCGGTGTGTTCGAGTTCTCCGCTCGAAACGTCGGTCCAAACGTATAAACCAAGCCCAACGCCATCGCCGCCAACTCCCCTTCCAACTGTCCCGAAACCGTCAATCCCGTATGCTTCCCGAAAAAATCCTTACTATAATCCACCTCGCCCGTCTCCGTCCGTGGCGGTTTCTCCACATCCAAGGTCGTCACCTGAAACATCGCCCCGGCGCCCTCAGCGTCCGAGCCTGTGATGATAGGCGAGTGCAGGTAAACAAAACCGCGGTCGTTATAATATTTATGTATCCCAAACGCCATCGCATGACGGATGCGCAACACTGCTCCAAACGTATTCGTGCGTGGGCGCAGATGCGCAATCTCCCGCAAAAACTCCAACGTATGACCTTTTTTCTGTAGCGGATACGTCCCCGCATCGGCAGTGCCATACACCTCAATCGCCCGTGCCTGCACCTCAACAGGCTGACCTTGACCCGGCGACTCAACCAAAACCCCATTCACACTTATGCACGAACCCGTCGTCACCAACTTCATCAGCTCCTCATCAAACTGCCCCAAATCAGCCACCACCTGTATCGAATGTATAATCGAGCCATCGTTCACCGCAATAAACGCCACTTGTTTGTTGCCCCGCTTGGTCCGCACCCAGCCTTTCAAATTGATTTCCTTGCCAAAATCCGTCAACTTCAGCAAATCTTTAACCCTATAAGTCGCAAAATCTTCTTTCATCTTATTCTAATTTTTTTGCAAAAGTACAAAATTTTTTCAACTTAGGAGCAAAAGGAAAAGAAGTAGGGAGGGGTTTGAAGTGATGGTGAAGGGGATGGCTGTTGAAAAATATAGATTTGGAGATGAATCCTTGGAATTAGTGGTTTGGAGAAGGTGACTAGTAATTCCTGATAGGTAATTAGAGAATTGAGATAGGTGATTAGAGATTTGAAGAAAGTGAATAGATAATGATGAATGGTGAATAGTAATTTGTGAAAGGTGATTAGCGATTTGTGAAAGGTGATTAGAAGTTTGGAAGAAGGTATTAGGAAATAATGAATAGTAAATAGGTATTTTAGAAAGGTGACTAGGAATTTGGAAAAGGAGATTCGTTATTTTGAAATGGTTACTAGGAGATTAGGATGGCGTGAGTTTGGGATATGAGGGGTTGATTTTGTGATTTTTAGCACGAATAGAAATAAAGGCGATGCGAAGTTGCAAACTTCAAAGAGTTGGGAATGAAAAATTAAAAATGAAAAATCTTAATCTGGTATGTTTAGGGCTATTTGACCCTAACAACTTGAAAAAATTAGCTATTATAAGTTAGTGACTGATATTACGTATTATGATAAATCCCGAAGGGATGACACTATTATAGAACAAAAAAATGCAGAGGATACCAAAACCCTGAAAGGGTGACATAATAATATCATCCCTTCGGGATTTTATATAGGTTGTTTGAATAATTTTCTATAATAATTTCAGTCCTTCGGACTTTTGCGTAACTAGAGTTAGAGAAATGGAAAAATTTGGACAAGGGAGGCGGAAGGTGCGAAGTTGCAAACTTCGCACAACAGGTTGCAAACTTCGCATAACAAGATGCCAACTTCGCACAACAAATGTTACGCATTATGATAAAATCCCGAAGGGATGACACTATTATAGAACAAAAAAATGCAGAGGATAGCAAAACCCTGAAAGGGTGACATAATAATATCATCCCTTCGGGATTTTATATAGGTTGTTTGAATAATTTTCTATAATAATTTCAGTCCTTCGGACTTTTGCGTAACTAG
>CAIWVT010000257.1 GCA_903916135.1 uncultured bacterium | reverse complement strand
GTGCTTCAGCTTTATCTTGTCATAAAACTCAAAAGGACCCACCTCGATGGTCTCCATTTGTTGTATCGGAAAATAAAGAATCACTGCCTTCTTAATCCATTCGTTCAATTTCCAACCCGCTTCGGTCGGCTCGCATACGCGGATTTTGCCCGTGTCCAACA
Organism: uncultured bacterium; assembly: GCA_903916135.1. Classification (GTDB taxonomy): domain Bacteria; phylum Bacteroidota; class Bacteroidia; order Bacteroidales; family CAIWKO01; genus CAIWKO01. The sequence goes on along the minus strand of CAIWVT010000257.1, from coordinate 5,163 downwards.
GGTCTATGGTGGCGCGGATGGCTTCGCAGGTGCTGGGTTCCTTCAACAATTCGCGGTGGTTCCACGCTTCTTCTATCATCAATTGCAATGCTGTATTCATGGGTATATGATTTTAATATTTGTGCAAAAGTACATGTTTTTTATCTAATGCCAAAATTAGCAAAAATAGTAGTACGCTCGTCATCCAACCATCTTTTTCTTTATATTTATCTATAAAAATAGTATTGGTGTCCGTCTATTCTTTATTTCGTCCCTAACGGGACTTAAACTCAGCATGTCTCTTTTTTCTACCGATATTAAATCCATACGAGATTGGTAATTCCAGCGTGCAAGTATGTCCCGTAGGGACAAAATATTTATAGAAAAACAAACCAACACAGCATGTAAGTCCCGTAGGGACGTAATACAACTGAAACATAAGTCCAATAAAGAATTGAAAGGATGAAAAATATTTTCCTTGGACAACATTGACAAAACATGTAGAAATATATAGAATACTATACAGAAATTATGGTAGATTTCCATAAAAGTAGTAACTTTGCACGATTACATATTATGGGACGCATTTTAGCTATTGATTACGGACAGAAAAGAGTGGGCATTGCTGTTACAGACGAGTTGCAAATCATTGCAAACGGACTGACTACGGTGAAGTCGCACGAACTATTATCCTTCTTAACGAAATATATAGCCGAAGAAAACGTTACGTGTATCGTGGTGGGCAAACCCATGCAGATGGACTACACTGCCTCCGAATCCGAAAAGTTTATAACGCCCTTTTTGAAGAGTCTTCGCAAGCTGTTCCCCAACATCCCTGTGGAACGCATTGACGAACGCTTCACCTCCAAAATGGCACTGCAAACCATGATAGATTCGGGCATCAACAAGAAAAGCCGCCGCAACAAAGAATTGGTAGATACCATCAGTGCTACCATAATATTACAAACTTATATGGAAACGAAAATCAATTAATGTTATGAAGCTGCCGATATTAGCCTTTGGTCATCCCACTTTGCGCAAAATAGCCCAACCGATTACGTCTGAGTATAAAGACCTGCCTCAATTAATAGCCGACATGTACGAAACCATGTATGCCTCCAAAGGTGTAGGCTTAGCCGCCCCCCAGATTGGCAAAAGCATCCGTTTGTTTATTGTTGACACCACACCTTTCATCAAAGACCATCCTGAAGAAACTGAGTTCATGCAGGTGTTCATCAATGCTACCATCACCGAAACTTCGGGCGAAGAATGGATATTCAACGAAGGCTGCCTCAGTGTTCCCGAAATGCGCGAAGACGTATCCCGTAAGTCGAATATCCATATTGAATATGAAGACGAGAACTTCAATGTCCGTTCCGAAGATTTTGGCGGCTTGCGTGCCCGCGTCATCCAGCATGAATACGACCATCTCGAAGGTGTTCTGTTTGTTGATCGAGTGAGTGCGCTCAAAAAGATGCTCATCAAACGCAGACTGAGCGAAATATCCAAAGGCTTGATAACAGCCGATTACAAGATGATATTCCCCTTTCAAAAGAAACATTAACCTAAATAAATTATAACAAACATGAAAATAGTAAAAATCACCGGCATAGTAATCATTGCGTTACTTCTTGCTAGTTGCAACCCATCAAAAGAAAAAATGGCGAAAGATATCGCCACCAAAGAAAAAGGTTTATTTGTGGATGGAAGTCCCGTGCCTGATAAAACTAAGATTAAGGAAGTAATAGATTTGTATAAGAAATATGTTCAAACCTTCCCCAAAGATTCCATGGCGCCCAAGTATCTATTTAAAGGCTCCGACCTCTCCATGAACACTGGTCAAAGCCCTGAAGCCATTATCTTTCTCGACCAAATCATTTCAGATTATCCTGATTTCAAAAAGCTGCCCGAAGCCTATTTTCTGAAAGCTTTTATCTATGATGATAAAATCAAAAACCTCCCCAAAGCAAGGGCAGCTTATATGGAATTCATTCAGAAGTTCCCGAAACACGATTTGGTGAACGATGCAAAGATTTCGATGGACAACCTTGGCAAAACTCCTGAACAGATAGTAAAGGAATTTGAAATCAAGGTAAAGCAAAAGTCCGACTCTGCCGAGGCTGCTGCCAAAAAGAAGTAGTAGGAACACTTTCTCTGATAAGCCTAACCTACCATGCCTCCCGACAAGAAAGCCGCTCATTACGAACGCCTCTATCAACAGTTGATGGAATTGCTACCGAAAAGCAATGACACAATTGCTCAGATGGCAACGATTTCGGCTGTTTTGTTTCATAAAATGGATACGTTCTTCTGGTGCGGGTTCTATCGTGTTGAAGCAGATAATTTGGTGGTGATGCCCTATCAAGGTCCTTTAGCATGTCAATTGTTGCCCAAAGGCAAAGGGGTTTGTTGGGCTGCAGTCAATCGGAACGAAACCATCGTAGTTCCCGATGTTCATGCCTTTCCCGACCATATTGCCTGCGATTCCCGCTCCAATTCCGAAATAGTGGTGCCTGTGCGCAACAAACAAGGCACAGTCATAGCAGTCTTAGATGTGGATAGCGACAAACTCAATTCTTTTGATGCTGTGGATGCCACCTATCTCGAAAAGATAGTAGGCTTGATTCACGTTGATTGATGCAATGTCCTTTAGGCAAATTCCATTTCTAAGAACACCTTTAAGGCGTCGGGCTTAATCTTTTTATATAAAGTACCTTCTTTGGAATAGGCAATATCGCCCGTCTGTTCCGACACACAAATAGCGATGGCATCTGAGTTTTCGGTGAGACCTACCGCTGCGCGATGCCGCAAACCGTAGGTACTTGGGAAGTTTTCATTTCGCGTCAGCGGCAACACACAGCGGGCTGCACGTATGCGATTGCCAACAATAATAATCGCCCCATCATGCAGCGGACTATTCTTATAGAATATATTTTCAATCAACTGATCGGAAATGTTAGCATCAATCTTTTCACCTGTATTCACATATTCATCCAACTCATTTTTCTTGGTAAGGATAATCAATGCCCCCGTTTTCTCCGATGACATCTCTTCACAAGCTTTCACCACGGTATCGGTATGCGTAAAGCCCGTCTGTGTAACGCTTAGTTTCCAAAACGCCATCCATTTCTGCCTCCGAGTCAGGAAGCGTGGTGTCCCAATCAGCAACAGAAACTGCCGTATTTCGCGCTGAAACACCACAATAAGGGCAATAACACCCACACTCACAAACTGCCCCAATATTTCGGACAGCAACTGCATTTGCAGCAGATTGACAATTTTCCATACAAAGTAAACAGCCACGATGCCGATGAAAATATTCATGGCAGCCGTACCGCGCATCATGCGAAACAACTGAAACAACAACAAAGCCACCAAGATAATATCAATGACATCCACCAAATGAAACGACATAAAATCGGTTATAAACAATAAACTCATATTTTAAATTTTTACAAAATTACAGTTTTTATATCAAATAACAAGAATCTTGTTTCATGTAGCAGTTTCAAATATTAACCCTAATAACTTCAACACGGTTATGTTTTAAGATTTTATAAAGATATACTTCGCTCGCCGTGCGATGGCATCCTAAATGGCTTAGACATACTTCGCACGATTTGCGAAGGTATACCTAAATGGTTTAGATATGCTTCGCACGATTTGCGATGGCATAAAAGTTTGTGGGGATATGCTTCGCACGATTTGCGAAGGCATAAAAGTTTGTCGGGATATGCTTCGCACGATTTGCGAAGGCATAAAAGTTTGCGGGGATATACTTCGTACGATTTGCGAAGGCATAAAAGTTTGTCGGGATATGCTTCGCACGATTTGCGATGGCATAAAAGTTTGTGGGGATATGCTTCGCACGATTTGCGAAGGCATAAAACTTGATTTGAGTTTCCGAATCCTGTTTACAAAGTCTTCTTTCTAATATAAATATATCAAGCAACCTTTATAATAAATAAGTTGTCTTACATAAAAACTAAAAAAACATTATTATGAAAGCACGTTTACAAAGAATTCTGTTGGCAGTTATTTTTTTAACTGTCGTTTCATTTGCCGTCAAGGCACAAACTCCTTTTCAAAGGGTTTACTCCCATTATCTGATTTTTACTGCTGTTCAGCAAACAACAGATGGCGGAAACATTTTAGTTGGTAGAACATCAGCTACAGCCAACTTTGTGTTGAAATTAAATGCTAATGCAAACACAATGTGGAGTAAAACATTAACAACCACCGACGCATTACAGCTTAAATGTGTACAGCAAACTAGTGATGGTGGCTTTATAGCAGCGGGCACGCTCACAAATGCCACTACCCTTAAAAGTCGAATTTATATGGCGAGGTTAAATGATATCGGAGATACGTTATGGACAAAAACGTATGGTGGAACCATGGTTGATGCAGCAAATTCAGTAAAACAAACTACTGATGGCGGTTTTATTGTTGGAGGTTCAACGAATAGTTATGGTTCAGGAATTACAAGTGTTTATGTAATTAAAACCGATTCCGACGGAAATATTAGTTGGGCAAAAACGTATGGTTCACCTGTAACCAATAGCACACAATTTTGTAGTGACATACAAAAAACATCCGATGGAGGCTATATTCTTACAGGGACTTCAGGATACACAACTACGAAAGAAATTCTTGTAATAAAATTAAATGCTGTAGGCGACACCTTATGGACAAGGGGCTTTTATCAAATAACTGGTGGAATAACGCCTACTAGCCCTATTGGGAAATCAATAATTCAAACCACTGACGGTGGTTATTTGGTACTTGGCACTTCGGAACAAGGAAGTTTCTTCTCACAAGCTAGCATTATTAAACTCGATGCATCAGGAAACCCTACATGGAATAATGCATTTGTTTTCACTAACATATCTGGTTCAACTAATCTTAACTCCATTTGTCTAGCCCCGGGTAGCGGGTATCTGATTGCAGGAAGCGCTACACAATCAATGACAGCGTATGCTATGGTAATAAAAACTGATATAAATGGCAATCTAGTCTGGTCCCAAAAATATGGTGCAAACTCTTATATTTATGCGGCTATACCGCATTGCGCAAAGCGCTCGGGCTGAAACCAGAAGAGATTGTTAACGAGGTCAAGAACAGTGAAATCCGGGGCCGGGGCGGCGCCGGTTTTCCCTGTGGATTGAAGTGGAGTTTCCTCGC
>CAIWVT010000256.1 GCA_903916135.1 uncultured bacterium | reverse complement strand
AAGAAAAACATAAAAGAGGAGTGTTCTAATTGCGATTCAGCTTAGATGCTTGTATAATATATCGTGCGATGCTCGACCAGTTGCCGCGGCTCATCTTCAAAAACATATAAGTGGAATCGGCACTCACCCCTATCTGTTGGGCAATCATCACACTCTTGAGCGAATCAATGAAGGTAGATTCATATTTCTGACGTATCAAATCTTCCTCCTTCAGGCGTTTGTCGTTTCCTTCTTTGCCTTTATCCGATGGGGATTTGGGCTGACGTTGCACGGGAGGCACAAAAGTCAGTTCCTCGTTGAAGCCGTCTTTTGGCTGTTGATTCACCATAATGGTCAAGGTGTCAGTCTTGTCCACCGACACCTTATCATATCCAAACTTGCCGTTAGCTGTTGCCCAAATCATCAAATCGCCTAAGCCCGTTTGGAGGGAAGTCAATCCATTTTTGTCTGTAGTTTTCTTTGCCAAAGGATAGAACTCTGCATAGTTATACAATTGAAATTCAACAGTGGCATTGGCTATAGGCTTTTGCGCTGCATCCACAGTTTTCACATAGAGACGCTTGGCAGGCGCATAATTGCTGATGAGGTTGATTTGCGTGAAATTCTCTCCCGATTTCAACTGTTCCTCAGGTCCTTGATAGTTGCCATACACGGTAGTATTGCACAACATGGCGCGCAACACGGGAGCACTGAACCAAGCAATATCCAAGTCGGCTTCGGGTTCGCAGGCACCCAAAAAGTGCCACACACTATCAATCCATACCTCCACCCAGGCGTGATTGTCGTCGCAATGTGCCCATCGCGGGGTATAGACCTGCCGAGCGGGAATTCCCACTGCCCGTAGCGCAGTAACGGTGAAAGTGGATTCCTCTCCGCAACGTCCGTTGGCGTTTTTCACCGTACTCAATGGGGCACTCGTGCGACCATCACTCCCTTTGTACGTAACCTTTTCATGACACCAATGATTCACCTCCAACGAAGCATCTGCCATATTCATGCCTTTCACGCGGTCGCGCAATTCATTGTAGAACACCACCCGTGCCGTATCGAGATTCTCATTGTTGATGCGATAGGGCAACACAAAATGTCGAAAAATATCTTCAGGGATGGTCTTGCCCCAAGCAAAAGTTTCGCGCGCCAAGAGGGACATACGCACTTGCTGCAAGAAGAATTTGCCGTCATAATCCGCCAAATCGCTCAGAGGCATATAGGCATACAAAAACTTCAATGCCTCTTCCTCCTCCAAGCTGAGTTTGTTGGAAAACACATCGAAAAGCTGTCCGGCTCTGCCCTTGGCGATAGGTTTCAACTGCTCGAAAGCCTTCTCCACCTGACCACGATAGGCGGCATCACTAATAAAATGCTTTGTTCGGTTTTGTGCTTGCAAAAAAGCAATGTTCGCAAGCAGAAAGAATAGAATAGTAATTTTTTTTATCATAATTATATAGGAGATTTAATGTGTGTTACAATTTCTTTTACGATGGATGCGTCGGTGGTGTAATGAGGTCTTTCGGAATCTAAATACGATATATAGTCCATGCCGTTGGGCACAACTGCCGAGCACGAAGCATGCACCTCCACCACGCCTGTGCTTTTAATAATTTCCAATACATTTTTGGGATTGATGCCTGCTCCTGCCAAAATTGTTATCCTGTCGCCTGCCTGTGCCACCAAGGCTTTCAGCACATCCATACCCAAATAAGCACTTGGTGCTTGCCCCGAGGTGAGAATGCGGTCGGCACCCGTCTTTATCACATCCTCCAATGCCGTCAAAGGATTCCGTGCCCTATCAAATGCGCGATGAAATGTTACGCACATCGGTCGAGCTAATTGAACAAGCTCCAAAGTACGTTCCACATCCACATCCCCATCCGCCGTCAACATGCCAAGCACCACGCCCGAAGCACCCAACGACTTAGCCATGACGATATCCTCCTTCATCACATCAAAATCATAGGCATCGTACAAAAAGTTCCCACTTCTTGGACGTATCAATATATATATAGGTATATGGACTTGCGCCACCGCAAGTTTTATGGTTGCCGCCGATGGCGTGATGCCGCCCGCTTCTAATTGTGCGCACAATTCAATGCGATCTGCCCCTCCCACTTCGGCTGCCACAGCGGATTGCAGGGAGTTGGCGCATACTTCAAACACGATTTTCCTCATACCGTTTTCACAAGCTTTTTATAGATAAACCAATTGTAATAAAACCTCCCGGACGAAACCAACAGGGGCGTTCCCATGCACACATAGAATGAAAACAACACCTGATGATCCAGTATGTCCAATTTACGAAGCGTGATACCTCCCACAATCATAACTGTCATCATGATATAGCTTCTCATATTGAAGAAGGAGAACAAGCAGGGTTTTTCCGGTTTCAGTCCCACGATTCTATGGATATGCTTTTTAGAAATCTTTGAAAATAGCAGCCAATAGAATATGGCTCCCCCGATTAAGGCAATTATGAGGTCGGGAAGTATGTTCACGTGCGTGTCAATCAAGCCAAATATCCCACGACTGAGTAGCATACCACCGGCAAAAGTCCAAAATACTCCGGCTATTGCCAGCAACCAGCGCGTTGGAACGCCTGGTTTCAGTGATTGTGAGAGTTTCATATACTATTGCTTTTTTTGATTACTAATTATAATTTCCATTGCTTCCGCAAAACGTTTATCGGGATTATATTTCAAAAAGATGGTGTCGCTGTCAATGCGTCCTTTGTCACTAAATCCAAGCTCTGCGGCTCTTTTCAAATGCAGCATCGCATTATCATTGTCTTTCTTTCGAGCACACACCTGCGCATACATAAACTCCGGCTCCGAGTTGTCGGAATCAATCAGGGCATACAATTCGATATAATGTTCGGCTTCCTCGAAATTATTTTGCGAATATAATGAATTGCACGTAGAAAATGCCATCAAACTTAAATATTCAAGCACACGTTTTATCAAATGTTTATCCGATTCACTCCGCGAATGAGCAACAAACTCATTCAATTGAGCCACTTCCGACTTCCACCATTCGGTGCTTTCCGTGGAAAGTTTCTCTGCATATTGTTGTTGCAACATCAATTCCTTCTTTTCGTTCATCTCTTCTTGTTGCATACCCTGCTTCACACTGGCGTAGTCCTTTATCAATGCAAAGCGGTCTTCATATTTCTTTGTATCTGTCAGGTCTTTAAAATAATTAATTATCTTTTTAGTGAACAGATATTCTTCATACGTACTTCCTGCATCTTGTATTTCAACAAGCTGTTTATCATAATCTGCCAATTGCGTCTTAATAAAATTCTGGTCAACAGGTTTTAATTTATTTCTCATAGCATTCAACTCAAGCCAGAGCATAGACTCGGGAATATATTCTTTTGGGGTCCATTCATGCGTTCCATTAAACACCACCAATTGATGACGAAATCCGCTCTGCTCTAAAGCCCTATCTAAATTCACCATCTCAGCATAATTCATATCATCATTGCCTGCATATCCAAAAAAATCGAACTTATACTTTATCGGTTCTTTCACCTGCGGAAAGCCTGCCGAACATCCTATCACTCCGGCTATGCCCCCTTTGATGATTGCCACAGTGCTTGCCACCCGGCTTCCTCCCGAAAATCCACAGGTATATATCCGCCTCTTATCTATCCCAAAACGGTCCAAAACATCGGCAAGCAAAATATCATAGTGCGCTGCCGTTGCCTCCCAAGAAGTACCGTTCTTCGACACATTGGAGCCTACCAAAATATATCCGTATTTCTCTGCCTGTTCTTTAAACAGTTCTACGGGTTTGCTTCCACTGCCATGCGAATCAAATGCAATAATCAATGGAAACATTTTTCCTTCAGCATATCCCGATGGCAAATAAAGCGCATAAGAATGTGTAACATCTTTCTTACACGTCACCTTTGGGATGACTTTTCCATGCTCTAATGCTATCTCTTGCTGCGCTTTTCCTGAGTTTATGCCCGAGCAAGAACATAAAATGACACTGAGCGAAAAGGCAAACAACATTACTATATTTCTCATCAATTTTAATTTTAAACAAAAATAAGTGAAAAGTATGTAACGTAGTTCAAGTTTATTAATTATTTTTGCATATTGATATTTTTTTATGAAGATAAAAGCCCATATTGCCAACTCTATTACCAGCCTGAACCTGCTCTGTGGCTGCATTGCGATATATTATTTATATCAAAATGAATTTATGCTTGGTGTCTATCTGATTTTGGTTGCCGCCGTTTTCGATTTTGCCGATGGCTTTGTTGCTCGTTTGCTGCATGTGAAATCCGAGATAGGCAAACAACTCGACTCCTTAGCAGATGTGGTTTCCTTTGGTGTAGCTCCCGGCGTTGCCATGTTTCAACTGCTCACCTTGAGCCTGAAAGTTTGGGATTTCAACCTGCCTAGCTACACGCCTTTTATCGCTTTTATCATCCCCGTATTCTCAGCATTGCGCTTGGCTAAATTCAATATTGACGAACGCCAAACCGACCATTTCATCGGATTGCCCACTCCGGCAAATGCCTTGGTCATTTTTTCGTTTCTGCCCATGGCATCCCGACAACTTGAATCGCCACTGTTTCCTTGGGGCGATATTATGTATCATTTAGTTACACATCCTGCTGTGCTCATTGCTGCCACCCTTTCCTTATCCTATTTATTGGTAGCAAACCTGCCACTCTTTGCCATGAAATTCAAATCCTTTAGATGGAATGAAAATAAAATTCGATATATTTTTATAATTATAGCACTCATGTTGATTTTATTGTTTTATTTTGTATCCATTCCTTTTATCATAATTTTATATATCACATTCTCATTAATAGAAAATAGTAGTAATAATAAACACCAAGACCATGAAATTCAAAGCCGAAATTGACATTATGCCGCTTAAAGAATTGCTCGACCCTCAAGGGAAGGCTGTTACCTCCAGTTTAAAGAATATCGGAATACCCGAAATATCCGATGTTAGAATCGGGAAACACATCGCTGTGGAACTTGAAGCCGACGATGAAGAAACTGCTGGCACCAAAATTGATAAAGCGTGTAAAGAACTTTTAGCAAATCCGATTATGGAAAGCTATACGTATCATTTAATAAAAATGTAGAAATCATCAGAAATATCAATATCCTTATAAATTAAACAATTAAAAACCAAAAGTAGTTTTATGAAAAGTCTATTTAAAATTAGTGTCTTTATGGTTGCACTCCTCATTGGAGTTTCGGCAGCCAATGCTCAAAAAGTATATTCATGCGAATATAAAAGCGATGCCAAAGTAAAAGTGTATGTTGCGCAATATAAAAGCGACGCCGACTTGGTAGTGTACAAATGTTCCTATTCGAGCGATGCAAGTGGAAACGATGGTCTATGGTATTTTTGCAATTATAAAAGCGATGCCAATGTAACCATTTATTTCTGCGATTATAAAAGTGATGCCGATTTGGTCATTTATTTTGCAGAATATAAAAGCGATGCAGGCTGGAAAAACTCAAGCAAAAAACAATTGATGTATTAGTTCAACGTTGGGCTTGGTTTGGTGATTGATTGTCGTAATGGTCCTATTGACGAATTGTTATAGGTCATAACGGATCAATTATTGTATCGTATGACTTATGCTTATGGTGAATTAAATCACATATAATTGGTCATAAGTATTCATTCCATTTCAACTTTCATAGATACTATCATTTATGATTTTATACCATTACGGTATATTTCCAATTGGTTTGAATTAAAATAGAGCAATAATGATATAGCCATGCAGGTTTTTCGGCCTGTTGTTTCAGGGCATAATTCATCTGTATTTCAATAGCAGATTGTTTTTCTTTTGGCTTGACATGCTTTTCAGTTTAATGCCAACAGTATCAGAAGTAGCATTTTAATTTTCTACAATTCAAACAAACAAACGTACATCAACCCTTCCTTGTTTTTTAATTTTTTGATCGTGTTGATTGGAATAAAATTTCGTGACCGCACTCCTAACTTTGAACTCCGAACTCAAAACTCCAAACTCTGAACTCAAAACTCTAAACTCTGAACCCCGAACTCTGAACTCAAAGCCCTATTCCACGCTCCAACTCACCCCTTCCTTCGTATCTTTTATCTTGATATTCAACTTCTGCAGCTCGTTGCGTATCTTGTCCGACGTAGCAAAATCCTTATTTGTTTTGGCTTCTTGGCGTATGGCTAAAATCAAATTCATCAAACCTTCCGTCGTTTGGGTATTTTCCCCTGAAGCTTCGTTGGTCAATCCCAAAATGTCGAACATAAAGGAACTGAACGATTGCGTAAATGTTTCCAAATCCGCTTTATTGATAGTGAATTTCTTCTCATTCAGACCATGTATCCATCTTGTTGAATCAAACAAATTGGCAATCACCAAAGGACTATTGAAATCGTCGTTCATCGCTTCATAGCATTTTGCCGAAAAGGAAGGGAGAAATTGTGCCAACTCCGCATCGGTTTGTTCAGCGGGAACAATTTTCTCCAATAAAGAATATGCAATCAGCAAACGTTTCATAGCTTTTTCGGCAGCTTGCAAACCATCGTTCGAAAAATCTAAGGTACTACGATAGTGTGCCTGTAGTATGAAAAAGCGTATGGTCATCGCCGTGTAAGGCTGTTCCAATAGCGGATGGCTTCCGTTGAAAAACTGTTCGAGGTTGATAAAATTGTTCAGCGATTTGCCCATCTTTTGCCCGTTCACGGTAATCATATTGTTATGTACCCAATACTTACAGGGTTCCACTTTGTTTGCCGCCACCGATTGCGCAATCTCCGACTCATGATGGGGAAACAACAAATCCATGCCGCCACCGTGTATGTCGAAATGTTCGCCCAAATATTTCGCACTCATCGCAGAACATTCCAAATGCCATCCCGGGAAACCATCGCTCCAAGGCGAACTCCACCGCATGATATGTTCGGGAGATGCTTTCTTCCATAAAGCAAAATCGTAAGGGTTCTGTTTCTCATCCTGACCGTCTAAGGCGCGGGTGTTAGAATATAAATCTTCCAAAACTCTGCCCGACAGCTTGCCATACTTATGATGTTCGTTATATTTCTTCACATCAAAATACACCGAACCATTGGAGATATACGCCAAACCTGCATCCAAAATCTTCTGAACCATATCCATCTGTTCGATGATATGCCCCGATGCTTTGGGTTCAATACTTGGAGGTAACATATTCAACAGGCGCATGGCATCGTGATACCGATTAGTGTAGTATTGTGCCACTTCCATCGGCTCGAGCTTTTCCAAACGTGCTTTCTTTGCTATTTTATCTTCGCCCGCATCGGCATCATTCTCCAAATGCCCCACATCGGTGATGTTGCGCACATAGCGAACCTTATAGCCTACATGTTGCAGATAGCGAAAAATCAAATCAAAGGTAATAGCGGGGCGCGCATGTCCTAGATGCGGATCGCCATACACCGTAGGTCCACACACATACATGCCTGCAAAAGGAGGATTTATCGGTTCGAAATTCTCTTTCTTGCGCGACAAAGTATTATAGATTAAAATTTTTTGATTCATCATAATTGGTTTTTGGGTGCAAAAATAACAAATTTTTCTGAAATCGAAGGAGATGAATTTCATCCAACCATAAATCGGGATGTTGCGCAAGATTATAATACCATTACTTTTAATATTTTAATCCAAACACATATCGGTATTATGCCGATAGAGTATTTGTATCTGTATAATTTGAAAACGCTATAGGACAAAAAAGTAATCAATATATACAACCTTATTGAAAAGGTTTAGGAATTATTTTACAAGAACCACGCTCCCTTTATAGTTATGGAATCTGCGATTGATATCATAAAACGAAATAAGCCACGAATAAACCCCTTGCACAGGTGCTTTTCCACCGACTTTTCCATCCCATCCACTTTCAATATTCCTTGACTCACAAACCTGTTTGCCCCATCTATCATAAATACGCATTT
>CAIWVT010000255.1 GCA_903916135.1 uncultured bacterium | reverse complement strand
TTTGGGTGTAAGTGCACACGTTTTGCGAGCTTTTTTCATATTCCCTTGCATTAATTTGTGCAAATATAGCTATAAATAGCTTAATACCAATAGGAAAAATGTTTTTCAGCAGACCCTAAGATAGTATAAATACGATTGTGTAAACAGGATTTTTAGAGTTTACAATTTAGTGCTTTTAGCAAAAAAGACTGCCCACATACCGAGGCAAGCCTTTTCACTTTACAAAAAACATAAATCAATAAATCAATAAATAAAAAATCCCCTAAGGTTTTTTCTTTTCCACCAAATTGATTTCCCGTTTTGGGTTTAGGATGGCGTTGATGGCTTTATAGTTTTCGTAGCGATAAATTGTGCCCACTACATTTTCATAACCTCCACCGTCAATTTTCTTAAATTTAAAAGTAGTTTCAAGCAAGTTAGGATTGTATTTGTTTAAACAAGAGGGAAAACTCTTTCCATAATGCTTCAACGCATAACCAAAATAGAGCATGATGTCGTAGCCTTGAAAAGCGTAGAAGTTGGGGTCGGTTTTGTAGGTGTTGCGAAAGTCGAGGACGAAATGTTGGGTGATGGAGTCTTGATAGTTGATGAAGCTGTTGGAATAGATGTGGGTGTTGAGATTCATGAGATATTCTACGTCGAGGCTGCTATAATCTTCCCAAGTTTTTTCGGCAAACAAAACTATCTTGTGTTGATAAGCCAATTCGTTGAGATTGCGCAAATAGGAGGAGACGAAGGCTTCGCCATCAATGAGGGTTATGATGACATTTACGTTGGCATCGGAGAGGTTTTTGGTTACGCCCGCCATCCATTCCTTGGAGTAGTCCACCTTGAAGACATGGAGTTTGCTGTTCTTTAGAGCCACTTCGGCATCGGCAAATTTCTTAAGGGAATCAGCCAATTCTTTTTCTTTGTCGTTGTGAACAATGATGAGACTGCAGTCGGGATAGGTGGTTTCGATGAAGTCAATCATCTGTTTTGTTTCACTTTGGAAGGAGGTGTTGAGTTTGAAGGCGAAGGGGTTGTCTTTTATCAAATCGTTTTGGTTGGTGAAGGGGTTGATGATGGGCACGGCATGTTGTTTTGCCCAATTAGCGACAAGTTGGAAGCTTTTGCTGAAGAGGGGACCAATGATAAGATTGACGGAGGCGAATTCAGGTTTTTTGAGGATCGCCTCGGTGGATTGAGCATCTTCAGTCACATCGTAGGTGTAGATTTTGAGGGATAGACCGGCTCTGTCTAAGGAGTCGAGGGCTTGGCGGATGCCTTCATAAAACTGAATGAAGAGGAGGGATTGGTAAGTGGAGACAGCATTGTCGGTGTTGGCGGTGTCAATAACGTCGGCGCGTTCGAGATAGAAAGGAATCATGAGGGCGACGGTGTAGGAAGGGAGGATGCCCGTTTTGCCACATTCAATGACGGGGATGGTGTCTTTGGCAGGCGTGATGGGTTTTGGAACGGCTTCGGAGTAAGGTACTTTTATTTGTTGACCGAGTTGGAGGTTGTCGGTTAAGCCCGGATTTAGTTTCTTAATTTCGTCAACAGTTATGCTATAAAGTTTGGCAATGGCGAAGAGTGATTCGCCTTTTTGAACTATATGGAGACTTTGTTTGGCAGGCTTGGGTTCGGGCTTGGGTTTGTCGGAAAGGGGTATTTTAATCAGTTGTCCCGGGTTGATTTTGTCGGTCAGTCCGGCGTTGAGTTTGTAAAGCTCGTCCACTTTGACGTTGTAATTCATGGCAATTTTAAAGAGTGTTTCGCCCTTGTCCACATAATGGTTGATGAAAGTTATTTCGTCGGGATTGTTGACTTTAAGTATTTTGAGAATCACGCCGCCTTGGATGCCTTTAACGGATTCGGGGTTGGCGCTGTAGATCTGCCGAATGTCAACGGAATAGGCTTTGGCAAGGTCGAAAACGGTTTGCCCGGGTTTGACGGTGTGGATATAGTAATATTTGTTACCAATAAATTCAGTTCGCTTGCTGATTTCAATTTTCTGCGAAAAGACAAGATTGCTTATTCCAAGAAAGAGGATAGCAATCGGCAGGAAGGTTCTGAGTAGTTTCATGATTGAAATTTTTTATTCCCATTCAATAGTTGCAGGAGGTTTAGAGCTGATGTCGTACACCACACGGTTGACTCCTTTCACTTTATTAATAATTTCGTTAGACATCTTGGCTAAAAAGTCGTAGGGGAGATGTACCCAATCTGCCGTCATGCCATCAGTGGAAGAAACAGCGCGTAAAGCTACTACGTTTTCGTAGGAACGTTCGTCGCCCATGACGCCCACAGACTGGACGGGAAGCAACATGGCGCCTGCTTGCCAAACAGTGTCGTAGAGTTTCCAATTTTTTAGTCCTTCGATAAATATAGAATCCACTTCTTGCAAAATTCGTACCTTTTCGGGGGTGATATCGCTGATGATGCGGATGCCAAGTCCCGGACCGGGGAAGGGATGGCGGTTTAGTATCTCGATTTTAAGTGATAGAGAAGCACCGACGCGGCGAACTTCATCTTTAAACAAAGACTTCAAAGGTTCGACAATTTTCAGTTTCATATAATCGGGTAAACCACCTACATTGTGGTGGGATTTGATGGTGGCAGAAGGTCCTTTGACGGATACAGATTCGATGACATCGGGATAAATGGTGCCTTGGGCTAACCATTTCACGTTTTCAATCTTGTGGGCTTCGGCATCAAAGACATCAATAAAGGTTTTGCCGATGACTTTGCGTTTGTGTTCGGGGTCGGAAATGCCTTTTAGATTGCCAAGGAAAATGGCGCCTGCGCGAACGCCCGTTACATTCAAGCCCATGCTTTTATAATTCTCGAGAACGGAATCAAACTCGTTTTTGCGTAGCAAACCATTGTCAACAAAGATGCAATATAAGTTTTTGCCAATAGCTTTGTGGAGCAAAACTGCCGCGACAGAGGAGTCAACACCGCCCGAAAGCCCTAAGACTACTTTGTCATCCTGCAACTGTTGTTTCAAAGAGGCTACCGTCACATCAATAAACGAATCAGGCGTCCACGATTGGTCGCATTTGCAAATGTCCACGGCGAAATTGCGCAGCAATATCATGCCTTCTTTGGAATGATATACTTCGGGATGGAACTGTATGCCGTAGGTTTCTTCGTTGTCAATCACAAATCCTGCCACCTTCACTTCAGGTGTGCTTGCTATGGTTTTAAACTCAGACGGGGTTGAGAGAATGGTGTCGCCATGGGACATCCACACTTGAGAGCCTTGCGTCATCCCTTTAAATAAAATATTAGAAGTATCTATAAAAGAAAGATTTGCTCTTCCGTATTCTCTAATCTCTGAGGGTAAGACTTCGCCGCGATTGGTATGAGCCAAAAATTGCGCACCATAGCAAACAGCCAAGATGGGGAGTTTTCCTTTTATAGCCGACAAATCAGGATAGGGGGCATCTTTTTGACGAACAGAGAATGGACTGCCCGATAGGATAACGCCTTTAATATCTGAAGTTATTTGAGGTATTTTGTTATACGGATGTATCTCGCAATAAATAAAAAGCTCGCGAATTCTACGGGCAATAAGCTGCGTGTATTGCGAACCAAAATCAAGAATTAATATAGTTTCGTGCATGATATTTTTTTACTATGCAAATTTAATAATATATATAAACGTAGGGACGATAATTTTAAACTATTTATAAAAAAAGGGATTGTCGCGCATTGACAATCCCTTTTAGTGGTATATTATAATGATTATTCAGCTTTGAATATTTTGAAATATTTTTGGTCTGTATCCGTACTTAGCCGTATGGAATATACGCCTGCAGTCAAAGATGATATGTCAATGTTTGCTGATTCTGATGTGTTTGCAAATGTTCTTGAAAGGATCAATTGTCCTGTCATGGAGAAAAGATTCATAGTAATGGGCACATTAGACGTGATGCCAAAATCAATATGTATGTTGTCTTGGGTAGGATTTGGATACATCTTTACCAATGAAAACATATTTTCAGAGATTCCCACTGTTGTTACACTTACTTGTTGGGTGATGGTGTCGGAACAACTACCATTTAACACTATGAGTTGAACAGAATAATTGCCAACGGCGCCATAGTTATGCAGCGGGTCTTGTGCATTACTGATACCGCCGTCACCAAAAGTCCAATGATAGGTAGTGCCGTTGGTTGATGTATTTGTGAATGTAACTAAACCGCTTGTAACCACATCGGTGAATGATGCAACAGGTTGCGCATAGATAGTTGCTACAACAGGAATGCGAGCACTGGCGCATCCTCCAGGGGTTTCAATTTCCCAATCGTAAAAGAAATAGTAACGTATGCTACCTGTTGCACTTGAACCCGTTATGGATATTTTTCCGGCTAAGGTATAAGGATAGGTGATTCCTCCAGAACTTCTATACATATTGGGATTTGTAGATGTGCAACGCAACGACATACCTGTGCCAACCTGAACCGGAAAGTTTAATGTAACTCTGCTGTCACCTATAGGAACATTTACAGTGGTAGTAGCTAACACAGCTCCTCCGCTTGAATTCAACGTAATGGTGCGATTGCCTGCAGTGCTGGCATAAACCCGAACGGATTTAAGATTGACAGCCGTGGTGCAATCAAATAGCAAATAATAGGTAGTGGAATTATAATTCATACCGCCACCGATAGAATCAGGTTTTCCTACATATTCATTCGGAGCAACGGTTGAATTCACAGCATAATAGGTGGTGGTGGTGGAAAGACTTGGCGTCGTGTAATTGGTGCCGGTATAAACCAAATTTCCATTGATGGGTGCATCATACCAATTGATGGTTCCTGTTCCGCTTGCGCTTAAATCAACAGTGCCGCTTCCGCAACGCGAGGCGTTCGTTACTGTTGGAGCTGCGACGGCATTAATCACTATATAATTTGTTCTCACCAAGGAATCAGTTCCTTTGCAGTTTGTAGCATACAGACGAACAGTGAACGAACCGTTAGTGGTATAAGTGTGCGTTGGGCTTGTTGCTGTGGAAGTGCTTCCGTCGCCAAAATACCAGGTGAAGTTTGTGGATGCTGCCGAAGTGTTGGTGAACTGAACTATACCTGCGCAATTATCAGTCATCAGTCCTGTGAACTGGGCATCTGGACTGGATGCAGGAGCTAACTGAATGTTGCGAATCGAAGCCGTTCCATTGGTAACTGTAATGCCCGTAATAGTTTTTGAAGTATATCCCGGAGCCGAATAGGTTAAGCTGTAAGTACCGGTATTCACATATTTATGATAGTTTCCTACAGGCAATGCCGAATAAACATGCGAACTATCATTCGCTTGGTCGTAGCCATTGGCAAAAACTTTTGCACGAATCGGCAGTCCACTGCAAGAATCCGTTATCACTCCGCGTATGCCATAAAGACATTCCTGCATATAATTCAATAAAGAAACATAATTTTCATTCCATTTCTGGTTGAGGTTTTGCGTTTGAGTGGTTTTGGTATTATCCAGTTCAATGGTCTGTTCCCTGCACTGTTTAAAGAAATTCATATAATCTTGTCTTCCGCCAGTTACCACATACCAATCACCGCCTTCAGTCACGCCGCTTGCAATTGTACTTGACATATAAGTAGGTGTAACCACACGTGCCGAAGTTACATAATTTGTACAAACTCTTCTCCACCAAGCATCATCTGCATTTGGATTGCCTGATGTAACCCATGTATCCCAAGGGAAATTTGTCAATTCAGCACCTCCGTGAAAGTTTGCTGACATATTAAAATGGTGGGTAGTAGCAAAATTAATAAATGCTTGTGTCTCGGGTTGTGTGGCATTGCCATCGGGGTTTTGACCGGCTCTTGGATCAGGGTAATTCCTGTTTAAATCAACTCCCGACAGATTTTCTCGGCGTGAGTTGGCAACCGTACTGCCCACCGGATTGGATTGATAATATGTTCCTTCAGGATTTGCCATTGGGCAAAGATAAATTTCAGCTCCATCCACCAAGGTGGTAACTTGCGAAATGGTGCCATAATTCGTCAATAAATAATTTGCCAAACGAAGTAATAATATCAAGCCTGTGGTTTCATCCCCATGCATTGAAGATGAATACAAGAACCTTGGCTCATTCTCATCAGTATTCACATTTTTAGATATTTTTGCTGCTAATATTTTGTAATTTCCTGAAGGTGTTGATGCCATAATGGTATCTATCACACACAAAGTAGGGTAAGTGGTAGCAAAATTTGATAGCATTTGCACGTAAACACTATATGTTGGATAAGCATCCCAGTTTGCCATGGCAGCCACAGTAGTTGCCATAGTCATTGCTTTAGGAACGTTTTTATGCACAATAGTATAAGGTATATTGCGCGATAAAAACTCTTCAAATTGATGTTGATTCGCATAAGCAGTTACCTGAAAACCTGTACCATCCGCGAGCGACTTTACATTATCTATATTGATAATATAGGTTAAATCCTCATTGATTTGAGCTTTTGAAGCTACCGCAAATGTGAAAGCAATTGAGTTGTGGTCATCAAATGAATGACCGGACAAGAGCAATTGCTGATTCGTAAGATTTTGTGAATACATACTTACCGAGAACAGGATGACGGAAAGAAAAAAGATAATTTTGCGCATAAGTGAAATAAATTTGGATGTAAAAGTATAAATAATTTTTCAATTACAATTATGTTTAACACGGTTTTAACCGCGGTTATTTCTTAGCATCTAACAAATAAGAGGTTGAGATATGGCAATTACTATGTATATTGCTACGGTAAATTACCTGATGGCAATGTTTCGTTTGAGTATGCCTTACATGCGGATGGACTCCCCTACCCTATTTTCATCTAACAACTATGTAGAAAAATATAAAATAAGAAAAATTGGATGTGGGTTTTTCGGAAATGTTTGCGAAAATTCACCGCATAAGTTGTGCATTATTTCAAATATCCATTCTATTTTCAGATTAATAGTTACCTATTTTTACCCACGAATTTGTAAGTATTTCGAGTAAATTATTTTTTATTGCAAATTAAAATAAAAAAAAGTGAAAAATAATTTGTTTTTTATGATTCTATGTCAAAAAAAAATCGTACTTTTGTATTAAACTCCTAAAGCAGCGAATCTTTTTTCGTTTCATCATCGGCTAAAATTAAAAGAAGCCTTACTGCCAATGCGGTCCGATTACGGTACTCAATAAAGAAACACAGCATCGTTTCTGCATCATTTAAAGCATAACATATTGAAAAATAACGTGTTTAAACTTGTTTTATATGTTCGCAATACCCTTTATTTTCTTATGAAAGAAGATAGAAGCGTAACAAAACTACTTTTGGGTGGTGCAAAACTACTTTTGCATAATGCGAAACTACATTTGCAGGGCGCAAAACTACATTTGCAGGGCGCAAAACTACATTTGCAGAGCGCAAAACTACATTTGCAGAGCGCAAAACTACATTTGCAGAGCGCAAAACTACATTTGCATCGTCCGAAACTACATTTGCACGACGCAAAACTACTTCCGCTCACCTCAAATCTTCCTCAATCTAATCTGCATCAATTTTACTATTCATCTCAAAATGAATTATTTCTTAAAAATCATAAATCTACTAATCAACAAATTAATTTTAACTAAAAAAAAATATCATGACAAAGAAAGGACCAATAATCCCGCGTTCGTTTTATTTATTCGACATTTATGGACAGCGAGTAGTAACCTGGGCAAGCAGCCTAATGGAGGACGGCATCACCAAACGTGGCATTCACGTTGGCATGACCGAGTTGCAAATTACCGGCTTAAACGCGCACTTTGGCGCGTGGCGTAGCGGCGACCCCTTACATCCGGGAGCGTATGAACTTCATCTGATTGACCCCAAAGCTATGGGAGGTACTACATCAAAAATCAAGGAAGTGCAAAGAGCTTTTATTGATTATGCAGATCCTATTTGGACGGTCATAAATGTTAACACAAATATGTCCAACGAAGATAGAGACATTCTGAATCTTGCTCATCCTGACCCTACTTACACACATCCAACTATTCCTATCGCTGCACAAGTGTATGCTCGCGTGCTTCCACAAGGCAATTTTCGCTTACAAGTAAAAGGTTACACTGCCAAAGACGCTTCACGCGCAAGTTTGGCAGAAGGCGCTGATAGCATGAGAATTGCTTATCGCAAGGATACTATTGAATTTGAAGTTGACCCTATCACTCATATTCCGATTCAAGGAAAAATTAAACGGAATTTGATAACCAGCCCTGAAGATGGCACCACCATCATCAGTTTCACCTCTGCCACAGCATTGTGGAAAGTGGAAGGTGCTGCCACCGGCGACTTTTTGCAGTTTTATGTAGGTTGGTTCAACTCCAAACATCCTAATTTGGCAGGACCTTGGAGCGGTCCCTACAGCCTCCCCTTATAATCAACAAAAAAAATAAGGGCTTCGCAGATGATGTGAAGCCCTTTTTTTATATCTTTGTGGAAAATTAAATGTATGAGGAAGATATTACTTTTCATCAATATTAGTATCATAGTTTTTACATCTTGTG
>CAIWVT010000254.1 GCA_903916135.1 uncultured bacterium | reverse complement strand
TTCGGGAACTTACGAATTTGTGAAAGAACATGTATTGAACAAAAAGAACTTCGCTTCAAACATAATGTTGATGCCAGCCACCGGTGCTATCGTGCAATCGGTAAGCCAAACAAAAGGAGCTATTGGATATGTTGGTTTAGCTTATGTTGAAAAGAACGTAAAAGCCTTGAAGGTATCTTATGATAAAGGTAAAACATACATTGCACCTACCATCGCCAATGCAAAAACAAAAGTGTATCCTATCACGCGTCCTTTGTATTTTTATTACTTAACCAAAACCGAAAAGGCAATCCTACCTTTCATGACTTACATTCTATCCGCCGAAGGACAAGCAATCGTGTTGGCTGAAGGATATGTTCCCATAA
This sequence comes from uncultured bacterium, assembly GCA_903916135.1. Taxonomy (GTDB): domain Bacteria; phylum Bacteroidota; class Bacteroidia; order Bacteroidales; family CAIWKO01; genus CAIWKO01. The sequence continues at coordinate 20,804 of CAIWVT010000254.1, read as the reverse complement.
AATAATGCGCATAAAACCATAATTATGAATCGCAAGAGATTAAAAATATTTGAGAAAGTTTTTGGTGTAGTGTTGTTTTCAAGTAGTACCGTCACAAGTTTGACGGTACTATTTATCATTGTATTCCTATTCAATGAAGGCATCGGTTTGTTCAATAGTACGCCTGTTGAAAAGAAATATCAATTCATCGTGAGCAACAACAATACGGTGAAGGAACTTAGCAGCAAACAACTCAAAGATATTTTTAATTACGACATCACCAATTGGAAACAATTAGGAGGCAGCAACGACAGCATCCTGCTTTTCACCATCAACGACCTGTCAACCTATTTCACCGATGATGAATTGGGCGCCAACTTCGAGTACCTCCCTTCCAAAATCAATGAACTCATCAAGAAAAACCCGGGCATCCTTGCCTATCTTTCCGATAAATATGTTCCTGAGCATTTGGAAGGACATGTGATTCCGCTTACCAAAATCTCTATAAAAGATTTCGTAACAGGCACCGAGTGGTATCCAACATCCGAGCCTGCTCCACAATTCGGTGTGTTACCTTTAATATTAGGTACACTCTGGGTGAGTTTTGGTGCCATTCTCATTGCACTGCCGTTAGGATTGGCAACAGCCATCTTCATGGCAGAAGTCGCCAGTCAACGCTTGCGTAACATATTGAAACCCGTCATCGAACTGTTGGCAGGGATTCCATCCGTAGTGTATGGTTTTTTCGGATTGGTAGTTTTGGTTCCCTTGATTCAACAACTCTTTAATTTGCCTGTAGGCGAAACTGCTTTGGCAGGTAGCATCATTTTAGGCATCATGGCGTTGCCCACCATCATCACCGTTTCGGAAGATGCACTGCGCACCACGCCCACCTCGCTCAAAGAAGCCAGCTTGGCATTGGGAGCCACCCGTTGGCAAACCATCACACGTGTAACTGTTCCGTATGCTCGTTCGGGTATCACAGCAGCTTCCATTTTAGGCATCGGCAGAGCCGTTGGAGAAACGATGGCTGTGTTGATGGTCACCGGTAATGCAGGCGTGATTCCTCATACTTTTCTGCAACCCGTTCGTACCATCCCCGCAACCATTGCTGCCGAATTAGGCGAATCATCTTATGGCGGCTTGCATTTCAAGGCATTGTTTGCCTTGGGCATATTGCTTTTCCTCATCACACTTATCATCAACACTTCTGTAGAACTGATTAAATCCCGCAAACGCTCATGATGTCATTTATCCATAAACGTATAAAACAAAAAATCGCCTTCTCCTTCTTCGGATTGGTGAGTTTGATAGTCGTTGGCATTTTGTTTGTCATCCTTGGCTTCATCATCTTTAGAGGCATTTCGGTAATCAATTGGGGTTTTTTAACCCAAATGCCCGAAGAAGGCATGACCAAAGGCGGTATTTTTCCCGCCATCGTCGGTACACTTTGCCTCATTGGAGGCAGTATGATATTTGCCTTCCCCATCGGCGTTTTGTCTGCCATCTATCTCAACGAATATCTGAAAGAAACCTGGCTAAAGAAATTCATGCGTTCCATGACCAACAATCTGGCAGGCATCCCTTCCATCGTTTTCGGACTCTTCGGCATGGCTTTGTTTGTGAACAAACTCAAGTTCGGCGATTCCATATTGGCAGGTTCTCTCACCCTCGGACTCTTAGCCTTGCCCGTCATCATCCGCACTACAGAAGAAGCCCTCAAGTCGGTGCCCGACCATCTCCGTATCGGCAGCTATGCATTGGGAGCAACCAAACTGCAAACTATACGCCGCGTGGTGCTTCCTATTGCTGCACCCAACATCATCACGGGTTTGATACTTTCCATCAGTCGGGTGTCGGGCGAAACGGCTCCCATACTTTTCACCGTGGCAGCCTACTTCCTGCCCAAGCTTCCCCATTCCATGTTCGACCAAGCGATGGCGCTGCCCTACCATTTGTATGTGTTGACAACAAGTGGAACCAATATGGAAGCAAGTCGCCCCATGGCGTATGGAACCGCTTTCGTACTGATAATGATTGTACTTATTGCCAATCTCTTGGCAAATGCCTTTAGAAGATATTTTGGCAAAAGAAATAAAATGAATTAATAATGACAACAACTGAAACAATAAACACTCCCCATGTATCTCACATGCATAAAGTCGAAACTTTTAAAGCAGAAGCCAAAGGTGTGAATCTCTATTATAAAGATTTTCATGCATTGAAGGATATCAGTCTGCCTATAAAAACCAATCAGGTTACTGCCCTCATCGGTCCTTCAGGCTGCGGCAAATCCACATTTCTACGTTTGTTTAATCGAATGAATGATTTGATTGACGGTGTGAAAATAACCGGCGAAGTGATGCTGGAAGAACAAAATATTTATCGCAAAGGCATCGTGGTGGACGAACTGCGCAAGTCGGTCGGCATGGTGTTTCAAAAACCCAATCCTTTTCCGAAATCTATCTACGAAAATGTGGCGTATGGTTTGCGTGTGAACGGCTACGACCACAAAGACAGCATAGACGAAATCGTAGAACGTTCGCTGAAACAAGCTGCCCTTTGGGATGAAGTGAAAGATAAGTTGAAGAAATCGGCTTACGAACTCTCGGGCGGACAACAGCAACGATTGTGCATCGCCCGCGCCTTGGCTATTGAGCCTTCGCTGATTTTGATGGACGAACCCGCTTCAGCTTTAGACCCCCTTTCTACCGCAAAGATTGAAGATTTGATTTATGAATTGAAAAATAAATATACCATCATCATCGTTACCCATAATATGCAACAAGCAGGTCGTGTGAGCGATTACACCGCTTTTTTCTATCTCGGCGAACTCATCGAATATGATAAAACCAAGACCATGTTCATCAATCCTCAAAACATCAAAACCCAAAACTACATCACCGGACGTTTCGGTTGATACTTATTTATCCTTATTAATACTATTAAAATCCTTTATAAAATGACTCATTTAGATACAGAAATACAAGAATTGAAATCCGATGTGATGGAGATGTGGAGTTTGGTGATTAACCAACTCAAAAAATCGCAGGAAGCTATCCTCACATTCAACAAACAAATTGCCAACGAAATTCATGTGAATGAAAAACGCGTGGATGCCTTCGAGTTGAAACTTAACATGGATTGCGAAAAAATCCTCGCACTCTTCAATCCCGTAGCCATTGACCTGCGCTTTGTGTTGGCTGCCCTAAAAATCAATTACAACTTGGAACGCATTGGCGATTATGCCAACGGCATCTCGCATATCATCCGCGATGCCGACAAACCTTTCCCCAAAGAATTGTTGGAAGAAACCCGCATCCTCGAAATGTTTGAAACGAGCATCGAGATGATTACCGAAGCGTTCAATTCTTTCGAACAAGAAGACAAACATTTGGTGGCAAATTTGTTTTATAAAGATAAAAAATTGGACGAAATCAATCTGAACTCCAACAAACAGATTTGTGCCATGATTCGCAAAGACCCCGATTGTGCCGAACAGAGTTTGAATCTATTAGCGGTTATCCGCAAACTGGAACGTGTGGGCGACCAAACCCTCAACATAGCCGAGGAGATTATCTTCTTTATCGAAGCTAAGGTGTTGCGACATAGCCGACCGAAGAAGAAGGAATAGGCGGGGGCAAGAGCTAAGTTTCAAAGAGAAAACCACGGAGATTAGGAGAACACAGAGGAACACTAAGCAAATTAGAATATATATATTTTTAGATAGAAAACACATGTAACAATCTGCTCGGAAGGATATGTCAGTGACCGATGCACAAAAACGATCGTATGCATGGATATGTCAGTGACCGATGCACGAAAACGGTCGTATGCATGGATATGTCAGTGACCGATGCACGAAAACGGTCGTATGCATTGATATGTCAGTGACCGATGCACGAAAACGGTCGTACGCATAGATATGTCAGTGACCGATGCACGAAAACGGTCGTATGCATTGATATGTCAGTGACCGATGCACGAAAACGGTCGTATGCATTGATATGTCAGTGACCGATGCACAAAAACGGTCGTACGCATAGATATGTCAGTGACCGATGCACGAAAACGAGCGTATGCATGGATATGTGAGTCACCGATGCACGAAAACGGTCGTACGCATGGATATGTCAGTCAGCGATGGACAAAAGCACAAATAAAACAGTTTTCATAGACTAAATATATTTCTTGATGAAAAAACATTCCAATGAAAAATATTTTATCTGTATTCTAAAATAAAGTATCTTTGTAAAAAAATAAAACATACAATGAAGTTCAAAATAATTCATATTGCTCTTATCGGATTTTTATTTTTAAGCTCATATAAATTGCATGCTCAAAATAATTTGTCAGCTGATACAATTCATCCGAAGCAGAAATTAGCAAGAAATACTGTTTTTATTGAATTGTTAGGGAATGCAGGTTTAGGCTTATATTCTGTCAATTATGACCGTATAGTTTATCATAAGGCACAATTCGGATTAAGTATTCGAGGTGGTTTTTCTTTGATGCCAACTTCAAACCGTAGCATTTTTGTATTGACATTTCCGATTCTTGTAAATCTTATTCATGGAAAAAAAAATAATCATTTTGAATTTGGTTTTGGTTGCACTTTTCAACCTGTAGTTGGAGCTAAGTCCCCTGTAAATCGGTATCCATTGACTGCCAATATATCCTATAGATATCAAAAACCTTCGGGAGGTTTTTTCTTCAAAGTAGGATACACTCCTGTATATTATTATGAAGATGAAGACGACGCTACAAATATTATAAGTAGGTGCCTTATTGGTATATCGTTTGGATACTCATTCTAAGCAATTAATCGAAAACTTGCCATAAGGCATTCCCGTTCAGCGGCAACCTCTTCCTCCATCGGAAATATCAAAAAAGGACATGCCTATACTAAACTTAAAAGCTCATTAAAAAAAATAGTCTAATGTTTAAAAGTATAAAAATCTAATCCAAAAATACCATACCAAACCATGAACATCCATTTTATAGCCATAGGAGGTGCCGTGATGCACAATATGGCAATCGCCATGCATAACAGCGGACATCGCGTTACAGGCTCCGATTTTTTTTCTTCTTAAGAAGGAAAAATAAATAATAGAGAAGTTATAAATATGGATAGAAATATCTTTTTCTATAATTGAATAATAATATTTTTATACCTTTGTAAAAAAAATACAGCTATGATAATCGAAATAACAAAGAAAACCACCAAGGAGCAAATCACCAAGTTTCTAAATAAAATAAAAATTGGGAAGAGTTTGGATGCGAAAAAATATTGTGGGGCATTAAAATGGGAAGTTGATGGCTTAGCATATCAAAAACAATTGCGCAATGAATGGGATTAATTTAATGATTGACACCAATACTGCTATTTATCTTTTAAATGGAAATAAAAAAATAGCAGATTTGTTAGACGGTAAAAACATTTGTATATCATTTATTACTGAGCTTGAATTGTTGAGCAAACCAAATATTTCATCATCAGAAAAGAAAATTATTACTGCTTTCATTAATGATTGTACTATTTATGATATTAACTACGCAGTAAAACATAAGGTAATAGAATTAAAGCAAAGCACAAAAATAAAATTACCTGATGCCATAATTGCGAGTACTGCCTTATGGTTAAATATCCCATTAGTTTCGGCTGATACAGATATGAAAAGAATAAAATCCTTGAACCTAATTTCTTTTGAAATATAATTATTATATCTCAATTTGGTTTTGATTACTTCATAAGAGTCTAATGCCTAAAAACCTATTAACCTAATCCCTAAATACCTAAAAAAATGAACATCCATTTTATAGCCATAGGAGGTGCCGTGATGCACAATATGGCAATCGCCATGCATAACAGCGGACACCGCGTTACAGGCTCCGACGACGAAATCTTCGAACCTGCCAAGGGTCGCTTGGCTGCCTGCGGCATTTTGCCTCAAGACATCGGTTGGCATCCCGAAAAAATCAACAAAGAAACTGATGCCGTCATCCTCGGCATGCATGCCCGCGAAGACAATCCCGAACTGCTGCAAGCGGAACGTTTGGGCATCCGAATCTATTCCTTTCCCGAATATATCTACGAGCAATCAAAAAACAAAACCCGTGTGGTGATTGGCGGCAGCCATGGAAAAACCACCATCACGGCAATGGTGATGCATGTGTTGCATAGCCTCGGTCGCGATTTCGATTATATGGTGGGAGCTCAACTTGAAGGCTTCCAAACCATGTTTCGCCTGTCCGATGCGCCCGTCATCATATTGGAAGGCGATGAATACCTCACTTCGCCCATAGACAGACGTCCCAAATTCCATCTCTATAAACCTCATATCGCCCTCATCAGTGGCATCGCGTGGGACCACATCAACGTGTTTCCAACCTTCGACATCTATGTGGACCAATTTCGCATCTTCATGAACCTCATCGAACCCGATGGAACGCTCATCTATTGCCAAAGCGATGAGCAGGTGAACGCCCTGTGTGTGGAAGCGCGCAGCGACATACAGTTGAAGCCCTATTCCGTGCCGAAATATGCCATAAACAATGGCGTCACCACGGTTGTTTTTGATGATATTGCCACCGAAATCATGGTATTTGGCAAACACAATCTGATGAATCTGAATGGTGCTCGCCTGATATGCGAAAGCCTCGACATCCCTACGGATGTGTTCATGAAAGCCATCGCCACCTTCAAAGGAGCCGCCAAACGCCTCGAACTCATCAGCAAAAATGATAGCGCTGCGTTCTATAAAGATTTCGCCCATTCGCCTTCCAAACTGAAGGCAACCATCCAAGCTGCCAAAGAGCAATACCCCGACCGCATGTTGGTGGCGTGTATGGAACTCCACACCTATAGCAGCCTGAACAGCGATTTTCTGCAACAATATAAAGATGCCATGCAGCAGGCGGATATCGCGGTGGTCTATTACAGTTCTCATGCGTTGGAACTAAAAAAGATGCCGCCTTTGGACCATCGTGTACTGATGGAATCTTTTGGCAGGAAGGATTTGTTGGTGTTCACCCATCAAGCGGAATTGCTACGCTTTTTGAATGCCAATGCTTGGGAACAAAAAAACCTCCTGATGATGAGCTCAGGAGGTTTCGATAATCTTGATTTCTACGCTTTGGCGAAAGACTTGCAGATAGGCTAATACATCAATTGCTTTTTGGAATTGGTTCGCCAACCTGCATCATATTTGCTGTCCACAAAATAAATAATCAAATCAGCATCATACTTGCTGTCCACAAAGAATATCTTTTTGTTGGCATCATATCGGCTGCTGACAAAAAACCATAGCCCTTCGTTGCCCGTAGCATCATACTGACTGGAGCATTTATACACGCAGAGGTCGGCGTCATATTTGCTATCAGCCACATACACCTTGATGTCTGCATCATATTTGCTGTCGCAGGAAAACACTTTTTGAGCTTCTGCCTTGCCAACCATGAGCACAGCGCAGAAAATAATCAGAATAGAAACACATAATTTTTTCATGATAAGAGATGTTTTTAGATTTCAAGGTCAAAATTAGCAAAAATAATGCTGCCATCAGAAATTTAGATAAAATATTTTTGTCAGCGTCCGAAATTCCTTCGTATAAGATGTATCGCTTTCCTTTATATATAGCTCTGAAATCTCCGCTTTTTCTTGTATTTGCTTCGCGAAACAATAGATAATCCGAAGTGGTTCTTTTTCTTTGTTGTCAAATAGGGTGATGCTTTTCGTACAAAACATACCTGCCGTCAGAAACACCTGCAAAAAGTGTTGCTTTTCCGAATAGGGAATGATGACCCAAAAGCGACCATCCTCAGACAATAAGGTATGCACGCAGCCACACAAATCTTCGAAGTTCAAACCGACATCGTGCTTAGCGATATTCGTTTGGTGTGCATTGCTTTTTTGTTGATGATGAAAATAGGGGGGATTGCTCACGATGCAATCGTAGGTGTGAAAAGTTTCTGCCGAAAAATGCTGTATAGAGTCTTGTATCAAATGCAGACGTTCCGACCAAGGGCTTGCAATGAAATTCTCTTGGGCTTGCCGAGCAGCATCCGCATCCATCTCAACGGCATCAATAAGCGCCTTTGACTTTTGCGCCATCATTAAGGCGATAATCCCCGAACCTGTGCCAATATCAAGAATGTTTTCAGCAGCACTAACATCCACCATCGAGCCAAGCACCACAGCATCCGTACTTATTTTCATGCCGCATTGGGCATCGCTTACGCTGAATTCTTTGAATCGGAACGGGAGTGTCATTCCAAATAAAAGCCTATAAGACCTTCAGGGGCAACAATAGTGATTATCTTCTTATCAGGATCAATTTCTGTGATAAAATCGTCGGTCAATGGGATGAGGATTTCTTTCTCACGAAAGAAAATCTGCATGATGTATTGTTGAGGAAATTCCAACACTTTGTTTATGCTGCCGATGTTGCCATATTGTTCATCTATAACGGTGAATCCTTGCAAGTCTCGAATGTCAAATTCCCCGGGTTCCGAAGCCACCACCTCTGATTCGGGAATCAACAGCCTGCAGCCAATCACCTTTTGTAAGGCATCCATATCATCAATATAATCGAGTTTTAGGATGGCACTGTTGTTGCGCTGCATCTCAAATTCGGAAACAAAAAAAGGAACTCGCTCATGTTTTATTTCAACAAAAACGAATTCCAATTCTGTGTATTTTTCAGCTTTGTCAACTTCAAAAGCTGCAACAAACTGACCTTTGTATCCAAACGGTTTTAAGATTTTACCAATACAGAAAAACTGATTGTTGACTGTCATGTAAATCTAAAAACAGCTGTCTGAAAGCGCGGATTATTCAGCTTTTTCTTCTTCAGTTTGATCTGTAGCAGGAGCTACTTCGTCAACTGCAGGTGCTTCTTCGGTTGCAGTAACTTCTTCAGCAACCACTTCTGCTTCAACAACAGCTACTTCTTCAGCAACAGCTACTTCTTCAACAGCAACTTCTTCAGCAACTGCTACATCTTCAACTGCAACTTCTTCTTCAGCAACAGCTTCTTCATTTTGAGCTTGTGCTTCCATGCGTGCTTGATGTTCTTTAGCTAATTCTTGAGCTCTTTTCTTAGCTACTTCTTCGCCTTTAGCGATATTAGCTTTCACTTCAGCTTCTTTACGAGCTTTCAGAGCTTCTTTTTTAGTTAAAGTAACTTCATTCTTTTTTGCTACTATTTTAGCTTCTTTTTCTTGCATCCAAGCTTGAAATTTTTCTTCAACTTGTTCTAAGGTTAAAGCACCTTTAGCTACACCTTTTAAAAGGTGGTTTTTGAAAATAACTCCTTTGTAAACCAAGATAGCTCTTGCGGTATCGGATGGCTGAGCGCCATTACGAAGCCATTGAAGAGCTTTCTCAAAGTCTAAGTTAATTTCTGCTGGAATTGCGATAGGGTTGTAAGTGCCAATTCTCTCAATAAATTTTCCATCACGTGGTGCACGACCATCCGCAACTACAATGTGGTAAAAAGGCATACCTTTTTTACCATGACGTTGTAATCTGATTCTTGCTGGCATAATTGTTTAGTTTTTAATTATTAAAATATGTTTTTTTAAATAGGGGTGCAAAGGTGCGAATTTTTTTCGACATACGAAAACATTTTCTAATTTATTTTGCCTTAAACAACAAAAATATCATCTTCCAAGGGATGTTTTTGTGTATTTTGAATAAAACAGCATAAATTCAGTCAGAAAAAAATAGAGCTACGGATTACAGGATGTCCTTCTTTTCTTTACCATTATTATTACGTGTATAGCCACGCATGATGCCTCGTCTGGAATTCATGATAAAGGAAATGATATCGTCGCGCTCAGGAGTAGCGGGCAATTCAGCTTCTATATAGCGTATGGCTTGAGAAGTGTTTAAACCATTGATGAAAATGATACGGTAAATATCTTGGATTTCTTTAATCTTTTCGGATGAAAATCCTCTACGGCGTAAGCCGATAGAATTTATACCGGAATAGGATAACGGCTCACGTGCTGCTTTGCAGAAAGGCGGAACATCTTTACGAACCAAACAACCACCTGAAATCATGGTATGCACGCCAATGTTCACAAACTGATGCACGGCAACCATACCGCCAATGATAGCCCAATCGTCAATCTTGATATGACCTGCCAATGCAGCCGAGTTAGCTAAAATAACGTTGTTTCCGATAATGCAATCGTGTGCCACATGCACATAAGCCATCAAGAGACAATTGTTGCCAATGATAGTTTCGAAGTTTGCTTTCGTACCTCTATTAATAGTAACGAATTCTCGTATCGTGACGTTATCGCCAATTTTTACAATAGTATCTTCTCCGGCATATTTCAAATCTTGAGGTACAGCAGAAATCACAGCGCCCGGGAATATTTTACAATTCTTTCCGATGCGAGCACCTTCCAAAATGGTTACATTGGGACCGATGCAAGTGCCTTCACCTATTTCTACATTTTTATCAATGCTTACAAAAGGTTCGATGACAACATTGCTGGCAATTTTTGCCTGAGGATGAACGTATGCTAAAGGTTGATTCATTTTTTATCTTTTTTTACAAGTTGAGCCAATAATTCGGCTTCCATCACAATCTGATTGTTTACATAAGCATAGCCTATCATCTGACAGATACCTCTTCGGATAGGAGCTGTTAGTTCTATTTTAAAGATTAAGGTGTCTCCCGGCACAACTTTATGTTTGAAACGGGCGCGTTCTATTTTTAAGAATAGGGTGAGATAATTTTCAGGGTCGGGAACTGTCTGCAAGGCAAATATGCCACCGCATTGTGCCATAGCTTCTATTTGCAACACTCCGGGCATCAAAGGCTCGTCAGGGAAATGACCCACAAAAAAACTCTCGTTCATGGTTACATTCTTCAAACCGATAATGCCGTTTTCGCTCATCTCCAAAATTTTATCTATTAATAAAAATGGTGGACGATGGGGTAGTATTTTCTTTATTTGATTGATGTCGAACAATGGGGGTTTGGTCAAATCAAAAACTTCTTTTTGCGTCTTCTTTTTGCTTTTTGTATCCACTAAAGCCGCAATCTTCTTCGCGAAACTAACGTTTGAATAGTGTCCTGGGCGTTTGGCAATAATATGTGCTTTCAAGGTGCCTCCAAGCAATGCCAAATCGCCAACAATATCTAATAGTTTATGGCGTGCAGGTTCGTTGGGGAAATTTAATTCAAGGTTGTTCAGTATGCCTTCTTTCAAAACAGTGACTTTAGGCTTGTCGAACACTACCGCTAAATGATCTAATTCTTCTTGAGATATAATCCGGTTGACAAAAACGATGGCATTATTCAAATCACCACCTTTTATTAGATTGTTTTCAAGTAAATATTCCAATTCGTGAAGAAAGACAAAGGTGCGGCAATTTGCAATTTCATCTTTAAAATGACTGATATCATTGAGTGTGGCAAATTGGGTTCCCAACACATTGGTGTTATAGTCTATCATGGTGGTGATGCGAAGTTTGTCGCTTGGCATGGCAAGGATTTCAACATTGCGTTCTGCATCATAATACTCAAAGTTCGACGCGAGTTCGATAAACTTTTTGGGAGCTTTTTGTTCCACAATGCCTGCAGCCAACAATGCTTCTACAAAGCGGATGGAACTACCATCCAATATAGGCGTTTCAGAACTGTTGAGTTCAATGAGAATATTGTCAATTTCAAGACCTGCTAATGCGGCTAACGTATGTTCGATGGTGCAGACTCGAACGCAGTTTTCTTCAATAGTAGTCCCTCTCGAGGTATCTACAACATTGTCTAAGCATGCATGAACCAATGGTTGGTTCTCCAAATCAACACGTTTAAATACATAACCGTGATTTTCGGGTGCAGGTTTAAATGTCAGAATTACTTCTTCGCCGGTATGCAAGCCTTTGCCTGCAACACTTATCGGTCTGGTAATAGTTTGCTGATTAATCATATTGGGCAGCAAAGATAATAATTTCTTTATTCTCAACAAATAAAAAAAATCAGATTAGTCGTGTTAAATGGTTAAAAAAAAATAATGTTGCGGATATTCAACTGTTTACAAACGCACTTTTTTTACAACAAAAATGTGGTTTTATCGAAGGAATTTGAGAAATTCCTTAATGAAGGGGAAACATGAGTAAATCTATATCCTGAAAAGTGATATTGTAGAGGTCGCTGATATATTTATTTGTCAGGATGCCATTATACAAGTAAGTTCCGCGACGAACACCTTGGTTGTTTTTCAAAAAAGTATTCACTCCACCTTCATCTGCTATCTGTAAAATGATAGGGGCAAAGAAGTTACTTAATGCATAAGAGGCTGTATGTGGCACTTTTGAAGATATATTGGGAATACAATAATGTGTAACACCATGTTTTTTGAAAATCGGATGGCTATGGTTTGTAACACGTGAGGTCTCGCAACATCCACCGTTGACAATACTGACATCAATGATAACAGAACCATGTGGCATGGCTCTTACCATATCTTCAGAAATAACACAAAGTGCTTGTTCGTTAACCGTATGCAATGCTCCAATGACAACATCTGCTGTTAATAGGGCTTTTGCTAAGATTTTTTGCTGAATAATAGAGGTGAATAAACGTTCATTGACTTTGGTCTGCAGGCTACGCAATTTATACACTGAGTTGTCGAAAACTTTGACCGTAGCTCCCATGCCAATGGCAGCACGTGCAGCAAATTCACCAACAGTACCTGCCCCAATAATAACAACCTCTGCCGGTGTGATGCCTGAAAAACCTCCAAGACTTTTTCCTTTGCCGTGTTCTGTGCTTCCCAAATAATCAGAAGCGATATAAATCGCCGTATTGCCAACGATTTCGCTTAGGGAACGAATCACGGGAAATGAATTAGTTTTGTCCTTTATATGTTCATACGAAATGGCGGTGGTTTTCTTCAACATCAAACGTTTGAAGTATTCATCCGTTTGACCTGGTAAGTTTAGTGCGGAAAATAGTGTTGTTCTTTTTTTGAGTTTTTCTATCTCCGAAGGCAAGGGTGGTGCAACTTTTATGATAATATCCGCCTGAAAAACTTCTGCAGAGGTGTAAACAATTTGTGCCCCTGCCTCACTATAATCACTATCGGGGAAGTGGGCTGCTTTGCCCGCATTAGATTCTATGATGACCGTATGTCCGTTGTTCACTAACATGGCTACAGCCTCCGGAACCAAACCAATGCGTGTTTCCTGAAAGGCTATCTCTTTGGGTACACCAATAAGCAATTGAGACCGCTGTTTCTTAATCTCAAGCATTTCAGGCTGCGTGATAAATTGCTCTGAATACGAAAATTTGATAAAGTCTTGTTTTGAATCCATAATAAAAAATTGCCCCTAAAAATTTGACACCATAAAATTAATTAAAATATCAATTCCTTATTACCTTTTTTCGAAAAAAAAGTTTCGCGTATCGTCAATTAAATTCCATTCTATTTTTATTTCAACATAAGATTCAGGCAAAATATCTGCTACAAGTTCGGGCCACTCTATGAAACAATAATTACCACTGTAAAAATATTCCTCGTAGCCGATGTCGTAAACTTCTTCGAGTTTTTTCAGACGATAAAAATCAAAATGGTAAAGTTTTGTACCATCTGAAGTGTTATATTCGTTCACGATGGCGAATGAGGGACTGTTGGTAGCATCCATCACATGCAATTGCTTGCAGATAGCTTTAATAAAAGTAGTTTTCCCTGCCCCCAATTCGCCTTGAAGGGTAAAGATGCGTTCGTTGGGAAATGTTTTTAGCAATGCATCTGCAATTGGCTGTAATTCCTCAACAGTTTTGCAGCTCATCTTAGACGACATACTATTTCGGATTTAGATAGATGATTGGAATTAGAATTTCTTCCATCGAAATACCGCCGTGCTGAAAGGTGTTTTTGTAGTAATTGGCATAATAGTGGAAGTTGTTCGGATAGGCGAAGAAGTCATTGGAACGACAGAAAACATAATTGGTGCTCACATTGAAACGTGGCAGAAAAATATCCTCAGGATTCTTCACTTCAAACACTTCTTTCTTATTATAATTCAGCGAACGTCCGAATTTATATCGAAGATTGGTATTGGTGTTTTTATCGCCTACAATCTTCACAGGATTTGTAACTTTCACACTTCCATGATCTGTGGTGATTACAAGATTCGCATTGTTTTCAGATATGTATTTAATAACATCCAACAAAGGCGAATGTTTGAACCATGACAGCGTGATAGAACGATATGCCGATTCATCGTCGGCAAGCTCACGTATGACTTCCATCTCGGTGCGGGCATGAGAAAGCATATCCACAAAATTATAGACCAAAACATTCAGTTTATTGTTGATGATATTCGGCAGGTTCTCCACATATTTTTTACCTGCTGCAATGTTTAATATTTTCGAATAGTTGAATTTTATGTCTTTCCCATACCGCTTCAAAAGTTCGGTGAGCAATTCGCTTTCAAATTGGTTTTTGGTTCCTTCATCTTCTTCTTCCACCCAATATTTAGGATATTTACGCGCTATTTCAGAAGGTAACAATCCACTAAATATTCCATTACGTGAATATTGTGTTGCCGAGGGCACAATGCTATAAAACAAATCATCGTCTTGCACTCGGTAATATTCTTCAATGATGGGTTGTATCATTTTCCATTGGTCGTAGCGCAAATTGTCAATCAAAATGACAAACAATGGACGCGGATTCGTCATGTGGGGGAATATTTTTTCTTTGAATAAATTATGGGATAATACCGGAGTGTCTTTGGTTTTGCCACTAATCCATTCAATATAATGGTTTTCATAGAATTTGGTGAACATGGTGTTTGCTTCTGACTTCTGCAGCAGCACCACTTCGTTCATCGAATCATCATTGGATTTTTCCAATTCCAACTCCCAATACACCATCTTTTTGTAAATATCTTTCCATTCGCTGAAGGATAAACGATTTGATATTTCCATGCCGATGTTGCGAAACTCTTGTTGATAAGCTTGTGTGGTTTTTTCGCTCACCAAACGTTTGTTTTCAAGGTTTTTCTTCAAGCATAATAATATCTGATTTGGATTAACGGGTTTTATCAGATAATCCGAAACGTTAGAACCAATGGCATCTTCCATGGTATGCTCCTGATCGTTCTTGGTAATCATCACCACAGGCAAATTCGGAAAATTATTCCGTATCTGTGCTAAAGTTTCCATACCCGAAATACCGGGCATATTTTCATCCAAAAAGATGATATCAAAGTTGCTTGCGTTAATCAAATCTAAGCCTTCATCGCCATTGTTTGAGGTGGTTACGTCGTAACCTTTTTCTTGAAGAAAGAGTATATGTGGTCGTAATAAATCTATCTCATCATCCACCCATAAAATCCGTACTTTACTCATAAAAATATTTTTTTTTAATTTAATTCGATAAAAATGCGTAATATTGAACTCGAAATTTTATACAAAGGTACGCAAAAATCTTCTCTGCACATGGTTCATAACAAAAGAAAAATTATAAACGACCCTGTTCATGGTTTTATTACAATTCCGAACGAATTCATTTTTGATATTATAGAACATCCCTATTTTCAACGCTTGCGTTATATAAAACAATTGGGACTCACTTATATGGTTTATCCGGGAGCCATACATTCCCGATTTCAACATGCCCTTGGGGCGATGCATCTGATGGGGCAAGCCATTGAAATGCTCAAGTTGAAAGATAATATGGTGACGGATGAGGAGCAACAAAGTTTGATGCTTGCCATTTTGTTGCATGATATTGGTCACGGACCGTTTTCTCATGCTTTGGAACAGACCTTGGTGCCCGGTATCCCTCACGAGCTTTTTTCCTTGTTGTTTATGGAGCGATTGAATGAAATGTTCGACAATCAACTGCTGATGGCGAAACAGATTTTTGCCGATGAGCATCCAAAAAGGTTTTTACATCAGTTGGTGTCGAGTCAGTTGGATGTGGATAGGTTGGATTATTTGATGCGCGACAGTTTCTTTACAGGCGTATCAGAAGGGGTGATAAGCACCGACCGCATCATCAAAATGTTGAACGTGCGCCAAGATGAATTGGTGGTTGACATCAAAGGCATTTACTCTATTGAGAAGTTTATTGTGGCGCGCCGATTGATGTATTGGCAAGTGTATCTCCACAAGACGGTGCTTTCGGCTGAGCAGTTGTTGATACGCGTGTTGCGACGTGCTAAATATTTGGTGGAGCAAGGTGAGGAGGTTTTTGCAAGCGAGGCTTTGCAACTGTTTTTGAAGCTACATCCCACGGAACAGGATTTCAGAACGAAGCCCGAATTGTTAGCTGTTTTTGCAGAGTTGGACGATTATGATGTGTTTTTCTGTATAAAAACATGGACAAAATCAAAGGATAGAATCCTACGACTGCTGAGCGAAAAGCTTGTGAAACGCCAACTGTTGAAAATAGAAATACAAGATGCTGCTTTTGATGCTAATTACGTGGACGACTTGAAACAAAAAACCAAACAGGCTTATGATTTGACCGAGGAAGAGGTGGGCTATTTTGTGTTTACCGACGAAGTGGAAAACAATGCTTACAATCCTGTTTTTGATAAGATTTCGATGCTCTATCGGGATGGCAGTGTGGTGGACATAACCAAAAGTTCGGATCAAATTAACACCGAACTATTGTCGCGCACCATACGAAAATATTTTTTGTGTTATCCTAAGTTGGTGGGAGGGGAGTTGTGACGCTGATTTATATGATTATTTTTGCCACAGATTCACAGATTATTGATTGATTCTATATAGCACAATTGAAATAGGATTGCTAAAAATCTATTGAATGTTTTCCTTTTCAATAAGTTTTAATAAATCTAAACGATTTTTAGGCAATTCATTCTTTGCAATTTCCCATATTACTTCATAATCAATGCCAAAATATTCATGAGTAATAATATTGCGCAATCCATACATTTTTTTTCCATGGAAGTTCAGGATACTTTTCAGTAATTTCTGTGGGTATATGTTTTGATGCTTCTCCAATAATCTCAAAATTACGAACAACAGCATCCACAATCATATAATGTTGCTTAAATTGAGTATACTCCATTTCTCCAATGTATTCAGCAATCCGATTCATAGATAGCAAAATATCATCAATATAAAACAAGTATTGTCTGTCTTTCGGGTTCATACGTATTTCACGTCGTTTAAAATGCTTTCTTTCAGTTGTTCTTTAAGGGCATTGAAGGTAACAAGGTCAACTTTTCTATGCAGTTCTTTTTCTAATAGTTCTTGAAGATCAAAAAAAGCCCATCCAAGTGGTTTTTTGAATGAAACGATTATATCAATATCAGAATTTTCGTTTTGTTCGTTGCGAGCAAAAGAACCAAAATAACCAATTTTATCAACATTATATATGTTTGATAAAGTAGGTTTTAATTCAGTAAGTTTTTTTTCTATGTCTGATTGTAAATTCATTATTGTATGTAAAAGCCATATTGTTTGAAAGCTTTATGCAAAGATAAAACTTTTTTTTATTACTTATCTTTTTTTTTGACGTATTTATTTTTTGTTTATCAATATTTAGAACGCTGATGACGCTGATTTATATGATGTAATATGATTTATAGGCAGAGCCTATATAAATATATTCGACTTAGGCACAGCGTAAGCCTAACGGGGGAGTGATGGCTAAATTGATGAATGGTTAAATTGTTTTTTGCTGTTTGCATTATAGGCAATAGCCTTTTAAAATAGCATAGACGAAGGGTGGAACCTTCTCCTTACTATGGCTTAGGGAGTCTTTTGTTGATGCTTCGTTGTTTTATCCTCCGTTAATATTTACTAAATAATGATGTAGTATTATTTTCGATTTATCAGCCCGTTCATGCTCTGATTGAAATTTAGCAATAATATCTGCTTCATTCCTATTCTGAACAAG
The DNA here is from genome assembly GCA_903916135.1 of uncultured bacterium. Classification (GTDB taxonomy): domain Bacteria; phylum Bacteroidota; class Bacteroidia; order Bacteroidales; family CAIWKO01; genus CAIWKO01. Next base: position 2,918 of record CAIWVT010000254.1, on the reverse strand, counting down.
CAAATCACTATTTGACCATAATAATTCAGAAACAGAAGTAGATTTAATTAATTCGTTAATCCAACCATTTATTCTGCAACTCCATTCTTGAATAGTATCAGATTGCACATAACCAATTAGGGCACTTTCTTTAAGATTAATTCCATGAAGATTTAATTTAAACCGTTCTATTCCGCCTGTTGGCTTATTAGAATCATTTCCAATTACGTATTCTTTTTCTCTGCTCTTCGGTAAAGTTGGTAATCGTTTTGCCTCAAAAGAAAAAAAAGGACCATCGTCTTTATAATGTAAAAACACGCCTACATCAACTTTTCTGTTTTGCCCTTTTGCTTGTTTCTGTATTATCTCTTGTAGAAAAATAAATGGCAATTTCCCATTTGAATGATAAGCAAGTGTTTTTACCAAATGTTCTGTCAAAACTTCTTCCGAACTGCTTTTTAATTCCTTAAATTCAATTTGAAAAACAGGCAAAGTTTCATCTACAAACTCTAACAGACGTTTGTTAATTTTGCCCTTTTCATAAGAAGGAGAAGGTATGTTTATACCTGGTGAATACTCATCTTTCAGCAAACTCATATTAATACCCTGCATTATAAAGATCACCAATGGTTTCGTCAGCATCTCTTAATGCTACGGATTTTAACCAATACCTTAGTTCTTTGGGTTTAAAAAAATAAATACGATCCCCATCATAAAATTTTATAATTCTATTAATACGATAATTAGTACTGATTTTATTCTGAATTAATTTTGCCAATGAAACTTCACATTCTTCATCAGTAAGAATTTCAGCATTATAAGATTTATTTGTAGTATAATTAAATGATACCCCAATTAAGGACTCAGTTTTGTAAATATTTTCAAGTTTATAATTTTTGTTTCCTTCTTCGAACAATGAATTAAGCACTTTGCTAAAAACTAAACCAAATTCTTTTATTTCTAGTACGGAAGCACTTTCTAATGATTTCACACCAGTTTCTTTACCCAAAAAATCCAAACCATAGTTAAGCGTATCGTCAACAAGAATTTGCTCGTATTCTGATAACTCTATTTCAGATTGATCTTCGGGGAAAGGAAGATTCATGATATCTTGTTGAGTGTAAGTATACGGGGAACGACTTATTCCAGCGCGACCACTCGAAGATAAAAGAAATGCTCGAAAATAATTGCTATCTTTTATTCGATCATGAATAGAGCTAAGTAAAGAACTATCTTCAAAAGAGCAATGGATACCAATAACTTCATTTTTGTATCCCAATTTGTCATTTGAAAGAAAAACTGGAATTTGATTTTCTCCTATATTCTTTTTAATGCATAACAAGGGTGGGATGAAAATCATCTCACTTCTTGGCCATTGAAAATATTTTGTTTCAATAGTACTAAATTTAGAAATTCCATTTTCAGTAAAATCCTCCGGTTCAAAATATTTTAGACCAGTAAGATAAGGAGCCAAAGAATATCCGCCCTTTTTCTTTATAAAATCAGATTCAATTAATTCTTCGTCAGGTTTTCCTTTGATAAACCCATCTCCATAAACCCATCCTTTTTCTTTCCTATAATCAAGAAAAGCCTTTAGCGTTTGAAAACTACTTAATTTTTTAATTAACGAAGGCAATCTGCCTCCTCCTAACAAATTAGCTTTCCAGATAAATTTATCATTTATTGCACTTGATTTGGTTATCTTATGAAAATCGTAATGGTCTATTTCAAAATACTGTCTTTCTTTTGCTGATTTTAATTTCTTTACAGTAACATGGCTTATTGGTTCATTATCTGGTTGTTTGTTTTCTATAAAAATTGAAGAGACAGCAACATTTTTTTCATTCCCTTTATTCTTAAACAACACATTACTTAAATAAGTAAAATCAATAATCTGAGGGATATTATAATTACTAAAAAGCCATTTTCTGAAATCTACTGGTTTTTTCGAGTTATTGTATAATAAAGGTCCTGATGGCACTATAAAAGCTAATAAACCAGATTCTTTTTTAACCAGCTTAATACCCTTTAAGGTAAACCATAGAGAACTTTGGTTTTGAGGTACTTCTACCTCAATATCATTTGATAAATTATTTATCCCTACTTCTTTTGAGCCATATTCAACAAAAGGTGGATTGCCGATAACTAAATCAAAACTCTCAAATTTATCTTCAGAAAGCCAGTCAAAAAAATCAGTTTCAGCAATATTATTGCTTAAATCGTCAAACCGCAGATTCTCCCATATTACTTTTGGAGAAAGCATATCACACAAAGTCAGACTCAAACTAAAAATTGCTAAGTCAACGGCTTCTTTTTGAATATCAATCCCAAAAATGCTGTCTTTCAGCATTTTTTTCAACTCATCTAAATGTTCTTTCTCTGGTTTAATCCATTTTTTGGTTTTCTTATATTTCTCAATACGCCACCAATCAATCAGACGTTTATATGCAGAAACAAGAAAAATTCCCGAATCACATGCTGGATCAAGTATTTTAAAATTCAATTTAGGCGAATGCATTGGCATACATTCATCTATCATGAAATTAACGAGATATGATGGAGTATAAGCTATTCCTATATTTTTGTCAGCTTCAAGAAACATCTCATACACACTGCTTATCAATTCAATAGGCAGGTGATTAAATGAATATAGCCGCCACAGGACATATTGCTTATTGTTTACGTCACCTGACAGAAAGTTTGCTAAAGGGCTTAGATCAACTCCCTTAAGTTGATTTTTATATTCTGCTGGCAAATAGAAAATCTTCCCATTAAAATGCGCACTTAAGTAATCAAACAAATCAATCAAATCAAGTAAATCAAGCAAATGATCCACATTATGTTTGTAACACAAAAACGCCACCGTATCCAGCTCCGTAGATTTTTCAGGCAACCACCGTAGTTCATATGCCGATAATCCATATTGGTTACCAATTGAG
>CAIWVT010000253.1 GCA_903916135.1 uncultured bacterium | reverse complement strand
GCCGTGCCGTCCAATTTGGTCAACGCCAAAGCGCTCACTTCGGTGGCAGCCGTAAACTGACGACATTGCTCCACGGCATTTTGTCCCGTTGAAGCATCCAACACCAACAACACCTCGTGGGGCGCTTCGGGCATCACTTTCTGAACCACTTTGCGGATTTTCGACAATTCGTTCATCAAATTCACTTTGTTGTGCAGACGTCCGGCGGTGTCAATAATCACCACATCCGTATTGCGCGCCATCGCTGCCTTCACCGTATCAAACGCCACCGAAGCAGGGTCTGCCCCCATCCCTTGGCTGATGATAGGCACGCCAACGCGCTCCGACCAAATGGTCAATTGGTCAACAGCCGCAGCGCGAAACGTGTCAGCAGCACCCAACATCACTTGGTATCCTTTATTTTTAAATTGATATGCCAATTTGCCGATGGTGGTAGTTTTGCCAACACCGTTCACGCCAACAACGACTATCACGTAGGGTCTTTTCCCTTCGGGGATATCAAAATCTTGCAAATCCAGGGTATTGTTTTCGGCGAGCAATCCTGCGATTTCTTCTTTCAGGATGGTGTTCAGTTGCTGTGTGCCGAGATATTTGTCGCGCGACACGCGGCTTTCGATGCGTTCGATAATCTTCAAAGTCGTTTTGACGCCCACATCCGACGAAATCAAAATCTCTTCTAAATTATCCAACACCTCATCATCAACCTTCGATTTGCCGATGACGGCTTTGGATAGTTTCGAAAAAAAACTCTCTTTCGTTTTCGACAAGCCTTCGTTGAGGCTTTCTTTTTTTTCTTTAGAGAAAAAGCTAAATAGGCTCATAAAAAATGCTAATTATTTGAATAGACAAAATTACATAAAATTGTTGTCAACAACAAGGTTCTATAAAAAAGTCAAGCTCTCCCAATGGGAAAGCTTGCATAATTTTTTATAAACACAAATGAAATTATCTTTTTGCCAGATATTCTTTTACCTGATCTTTCGGAACGATAGCTTCTTTAAAGGTATAAGCACCTGTTTTAGGTGAACGCACCATGCGGATTACTTTAGCGAAATCATTTCCGGTGCTGGTTTTCAGTGTTGCAATTACTTTCTTTGCCATGGTTAAAACTATTTAATTTCTTTATGAACAGTTACTTTTTTCATGATTTTATTATACTTCTTCAACTCGAGACGTTCAGGAGTATTTTTCTTATTTTTCGTGGTTATGTAGCGAGATGTACCCGGCAGACCACTGTGTTTATGTTCGGTGCACTCCATGATTACCTGAATACGTGCATCTTTACTCTTCTTTGCCATTTTTGCCTGTTTTTATTTTTGAGGGTGCAAAGATACAGATAATTATGATACAAACAAGTGTTTGATAGAATTTCTTTTAAAATAAATTACTTTTCTCGAATTAAACGTTTGTTTTTTTATCAATTTGATACTTATTTCTGTCGTTGGATGTTCGCGCAATCATCTCGGCTAAGAAGCCGACCAAGAACAGTTGCGTGCCGATAATCATAGCGGTCAAGCCGATATAGAGTATCGGACTGTTAGTAACTAAAGGTGCTTTTATACCTATATTTAAATAGTATATCTTTTGCACCACAATCATCACGGCAGCCACCAAACCTATCATAAATAAAATAGCACCCAAAGAACCAAACAAATGCATGGGGCGTTTCCCGAATTTCGACACAAACATAATAGACATCAAATCAAGGGGACCATTCACAAAACGATTAATGCCGAATTTGGTGACACCGAATTTGCGCTTGCGATGTTCCACCACTTTCTCGCCAATCTTCTTGAAGCCTGCCCATTTGGCGATGACAGGAATGTATCGATGCATCTCGCCATAAACTTCTATACTCTTCACCACGTTCTTGCGATAGGCTTTCAATCCGCAATTGTGGTCGTGAAGTTTCACGCCCGACATTTTGCTCGTCATCCAATTGTAGAATTTGGAAGGGATATTTTTTGTGAGCGAAGGGTCGTGGCGCACTTTTTTCCATCCCGAAACCATGTCGAAGCCATCTTC
>CAIWVT010000252.1 GCA_903916135.1 uncultured bacterium | reverse complement strand
GAGTAGGGAAGGTTTTTTGATATTTGTTTAAGAAATAGCCAGCAAACATGGGAAGTAATATCCCCAATACCAGGCTATCATCATAAAATGATCCGTATCTTATCCCAATACCCAAATGGGAATGAGCTGGTAATATGCCGAAATAATTGTATTGATAGATTTGATATAACAGAAAAACAATTCCGAATGCAGTCATTAACTCGATAGCTTTATTTATCTGTGATATTTTTATCCAGCTTCTGGCAGAATAAAGACATAAGAAGAAAAATCCGTATAAGAATATACTGCGAGCTGTAGCAAGAACATAAAAGGTTTTTGTTTGAGAGATGCAGATAAAGCTAAAGATTATTGAAACCAAGTAAATAGCTAAATATTTTTTGGATATATTTCTTGTTTTGTAAACAACCAAAATCAACATTAGCCAAATTAGAATGTTCCAGAATATAAAAAACTCCACTGGCCTTTCTGAATAAGTAGATGACGATTCAGGATCACCAAATCTAAAAATATAACCTAGGCTACCTCTAAGATTAGTCACCACAAGAAGCAATACAAAAAACTTACTTGCGAAGTTTCTCATTCCAAAAACATAGATTTTACTTTATGTCGAATTCGTATCAATACAGGTAATATTGGCGTTATCATTGCATTCAACACAGTACTTGCCGGGATTAATTGATAAATCAGATAATTGCTTCTTGAAGCAAAAGAAGGGTGGCACTCTGTGTAGAGCAAACGAGCCAGTTTGCTCAATTGTCCGATTTCAGATGGATTCCGAGCTGAAATCTTCGCGTAAATAAATAGCAAGATCGGCATATCTTTTCGTAGCGTGTTGTACAATATATGCCTATACGATGGCTTGACGAAAAACTCCCTGATGATCTTGTCCCATCCATCAACGGTTATTGCAATTCTGGCAACAAATCCATTAGCCAAAAACGAATCATTTCCCCTTCTTTTATTAACAAGAAACTGATTCACATATATTAATTTTGTTCTGCGAAATAAAAGTGGCATTATGCGTGCACAATGCGCCCAACAACTTCCAAAATAATCTTCTCTTGCTGGTAGTGCACGCCAAACAACTGCTTTAATCACCACAGCCCCTAGGAAACTAAACAGCGCCTCCAGGGTTGCAGCGCGGCTCAGATAGATGCCAAGTGAATCATCCTCAGGAGAAATATCAAACACAATCGGTTTTTGACCCGGACATTTCCGAAAAATAGGATTTTTACGTAGCGGTGATTTCTGGATATCGCACATCATTGCAGGAACAAGAAATAGATCTCCACCTTCTTCCAACAATGGAACAATAAACTTGTCCCATCCGCATTCAAGCAAATCATCCGCGCTGAATAACCAGATGTATTTGCCTAAAGTCATTTCTGCTACAGTATTTAAGTCACGGTCTATTCCTCCGCGTTCGGTTTGCTTTATATAGCGTATGTTGTTATACTGTTCAGAAAGCTTATAGACAATATCAGAAGTATTGTCTGTTGATCCACCATCCAAAATTACAATCTCAAATTGAGATAGTGCAAGTTTCTCAGCGCCATCCTCGATTGTTTGAACCGTTTCAGCGATAAATTTCCCGAAATTGTAAGTAGGTATAGCAAATGACAACAAAGGCTGCTTTCTAGCTCCCAAATTTTCCATGCTAAGAAAACATTATTAAAGAATGCTTCATGATCAAGGCATTCCTGATGTACATTACAGAAATGCTCACTAAAAATACCGATTCTGGAATAATAGAACGATTAATCACTCAATCAGGTTTTACTTAAGTGAAGCAGATTACTTACATTGTTCAATATTTTGGCAGCCCGCGTTTTATTGAATAACACTAATATAATAAATATCATCAATGACCTGATATTTTGCCCCACACCATTCTTCAGCAAGAAAAAATACATTTTTGTCATATTCCTGTATTTGCATCGTTGCAAAGTAATAAGGTGCGGTGTAATGTTGACAGACATTGCATGTTTAAATGTTTTCATAAAACCCGAAGGAAGAGTAGAAGCGAAGTGCTCCCCAATCTTTAGGTGAGCATTGGCCATTTCAATTCTGGCAGTTAAAGTGTACTCGCCAACAACAAAGTTTTTCTCGTTCTTTGAAGAGCCAAAGTCTGGAGCAACATCCCTTCTGCAATTGACAGGTACAGTAGCGGAAAGATAGACTGTTGAGCATGTGAATGCTGAGAGTGCAAGATAAAGTTGATAGAAAAGGCCTCCATCAAATTTGTTTGTTTCCATGCGCTCTGCAAATTTTTTATTGACGGCATAACCGCTTATTATTCCTGAAAATCGATATACTGAATTTAAATCACAATGTGTATTGGCAACCCTTGATATATTTACTATTTGAGTAAAAGACACCTCGCCTTGTATATCATCAAAAGTCGTGTAGCCTCTTAAAAACACAGATGAATCAAGGTTGCTTAATATTTCCCTGATATACTTTGACATTTCACCAGCGTTGATAATATCATCATTGCCAATAAATATAATATGACTACCGGAACTTTCATGAATAATTCTTTTTAGGTTTTTGTCGAATCCAAGATTTACTTTGTTTTCAAAATATCGTATGGGTTTATTTTCTAAAGAAAGTTTCCTGGTCAACTTTTCAACTTCATTTCTTATGGCTACTTGATCTGGTGAACAGTCTTCGACAATTAGCACTTCAAATTCAGCTATTTCACATTTGTAAATGCTCTCTACCAAGGGTTCCAGATATTTTGCTCTATTGAAGCTCGGAATACCAAATGTAATCATGCTTTCCTTTTAACTTTTATATTTTGCACACATTGATTTGCCATATCCCATAAAAGAAAAAGGGCTACTTCGCAGATCAGATAATGTGAATGATTTTTCCTTGACAAATAAAATGACGTAGAGACAACAGATTAAATTTACAAATTTACCTGGAGCGATCGACAAAGACCAAACTAATAGCGATTCCATTTTCCCATTTAATCTGCATCTTAAAAATTTTTCATATTCTAAAAATGTGTAGGCTCCCTTTGCGCGAAGCAGCAACAGTTCTTTAAAGTTTCGCCAAGGTTCATGGGCCACAATTTTTTTCTTGTCAACATCTAAAACAGATTTTAGTGACCAAATAATCTGCGGCCATTTAAACATCCAAATCTCAAAGGTTTTAGATGTATAACTAGCATTACTATACCGAATTATCACAAGTGGCTCTGCAATAACAAGCACATTCTCCGGAGGAGGGGCTTGGAAAATGACACCCAAATGGATAAAAAATGAACCATAGTATTCTTGTCGATTTCGTTGCATCCAAATATCCCGTTTAATCACTACAGATCCAATAAAAGAAAGCTGTTTGGCTGTATCAATAAATAACTCACGATAAGCATCAGGCTTGAATATCCGATTTTTATCCAGTAAAAATCGGTTTTTGAGTAACAGTTTTGAAAAATCGGAAGAACGGACTTCGGCATCAACAAAAATATATGAGAAATTTTGTTTCAAGGCTTCCAGTAATATTTTAATAGCACCGGGTTTTATTAGATCATCATCTGACATTAACCAGCAGTACTTACCTTTGGCATATCCTACTGCTTTATCGTAATCGCAATCAACGCCTGAATTTTCCTGCTCCCGGTAGTAGCTGATTCCCGGATAACACAATTGATACCCTGCAAGTATCTCTGGAGTATTATCGGAAGAGGCACCATCAACAATGATTATTTCAACACTGGGCTGAATCTGGTCGAGAATAGAATTCAGGGTTTCGCTGATAAATCGACCTCTATTAAATGTAGCAATGCAGATAGATAATTCAATCATGAAGCGGCTGTCAAAATAGTTTGGAAAGCAAGCGCCTGTAAACATGTCGACCAATCATGTACATCTGAACGGGTAACACGCTGTAAACACAGTGTTTAATTAAGTTGTTAAGAGAAGCATCACTATATGTTTTCCTTACCAGATTATCTAAGATTTCCCGATTTTCCCGCCTTGGATATCCTTTACACAGCAATTTAGCTGACAAGAACATAGTTAGTGTAAACTCGTAGCGAATAACTCGTCTGATATGAAAAGCTTCTATACTAGAATGACCAAAAAAATAATCACCGATTTTGTTGTAGCCATCTATTGCTATTTTGT
>CAIWVT010000251.1 GCA_903916135.1 uncultured bacterium | reverse complement strand
CTTATTCAAAAAAACATAACAATAGTCTTTGCCTATCAGCAATGATACCGACATGTGGTTACTGCCAAAAAATAAAAACAATGCCTTGCATCCTGTAAAAGAAAAAAGAAAAAAGCATGAAAAAGATATTTTTGAAATAAAAAATACACGATAAACTTGCTAATTGAAAAATTATGAGTACATTTGCACCCCAATTTCGAGATAAAAAAAGGTTAGATTCTGAAATTCAAATTAATGATGGATACATTAAGTTATAAAACACGCTCAGCAAACAAAGAAATCATTGTGAAAGAATGGTTGGTTGTTGACGCAGAAAATGAAGTTTTAGGCAGACTTGCAACACAGGTTGCAATTCTTTTAGCCGGAAAACACAAAACATATTACACACCCAATTTATGTTGTGGTGATAATGTAATTGTTATCAATGCGGATAAAATCAGATTTACTGGTAACAAATCCGTGGATAAGAAATATGTGCGTCACACAGGTTACCCGGGTGGACAACGGTTTACAACTCCGAATGAGTTTCTGGAAAAAAGACCGGAAAAAATCATAGAAATCGGTGTGAAAGGCATGTTGCCCAAAACAAAATTAGGTGCAGAAATGTATAAACACCTTTTTGTTTATTCAGGATCGGAACATCTACACGAAGCACAAAAACCAAGAACAATTAATATTAACTCTGTTAGATAATTATGGAAGTAATTCACACCATTGGAAGAAGAAAAACCGCTGTTGCCCGCATCTATCTGAAAGAAGGAAACGGAACCATAACAGTAAACACCAAGGATTTTAAAGTATATTTCCCTACGGCTACCTTACAATATATTGTAAAACAACCGTTGGAAGTTACTAGCTGCATTGATAAATATGATATTCAGGCAAACCTCAACGGTGGAGGTTTTAATGGTCAAGCGGAAGCTCTTTCGTTAGCCATTTCACGTGCTTTGTGTAAAATAGACGCTGAACATCGCATTGCGTTGAAACCAAAAATGCTTCTCAGAAGAGATCCACGTATGGTGGAACGTAAAAAACCGGGGCAGAAAAAAGCAAGAAAGAGATTCCAATTCAGCAAGCGTTAGTCTCTGACGTATGTTTAGCATCTAAATTGCCAAGACTATCATTCTGTGATACTACTTGGCAATTGGCTTAAAGTAAAAAAGAACGTAAACATAACAATATAAAAAAAAATGAGTAAAATTAGTTTCGACGAATTATTAGATGCAGGTGTTCACTTTGGTCACCTTAAAAGAAAATGGAATCCCGCTATGGCTCCCTACATTTTTATGGAGCGCAACGGCATTCACATTATTGATTTATACAAAACCATAGCAAAAGCAGAAGAAGCCGCCTCCGCAATGAAACAAATTGCAAAGTCTGGCAAAAAAATATTGTTTGTTGCTACCAAAAAACAAGCGAAAGAAATCGTTGCCGAATTGGTGAAGAGTGTGGGTATGCCGTATGTAACGGAACGTTGGCCCGGTGGTATGCTTACCAACTTTGCTACTATTCGTAAAGCTGTTCGCAAAATGGCTTCTATTGATAAAATGAAAAACGACGATACGTTTACCAAAATATCGAAACGGGAACGTTTACAAATTATTCGTGAACGTGCGAAATTGGAAAAAAACTTGGGAAGTATTGTTGATCTTACCCGTCTTCCTGCCGCATTATTTATTGTTGATATTTTGAAAGAAAAAATCGCAGTGAGTGAAGCAAAAAAATTAAACATCCCTACCTTTGCAATTGTTGACACCAACTCAAATCCAAACGAAGTTGATTATGCAATTCCTGCGAACGACGATGCTTCAAAATCTATTGCTCTTATTGTTGGTATGATGATTAATGCGATTGAAGAAGGCTATGCCGAACGCAAAATTGCAAAAGACAAACAAGACAAAGAAGACGAAGACGAACGCGAAGATATTCGTATTGAAAAAGCCAGCCTTAGAGCTCTTGAAGGCGAAGAAGAAGGCGACGAAGCTAAAATATTGAATATTGTAGCTCCCAAAAAAGAAGCACTTTTAAAAGTAAAAATTGAAGAAGGTGCTGAAGAAGTGAAAAGACCTCGCAAATTGATTGAGAAATCTCCAAGAAAACCTGTAGGCAACAAACCTATAGATACAATATAATTATTCACCTCATTATAAAAAAATAGAATGGCAAACATAACAGCAGCCGAAGTAAACAAACTAAGACAAATGACTGGCGCAGGCATGATGGATTGCAAAAATGCGCTCGTTGAATCTAATGGCGATATTGAACAAGCAATTGATTATTTAAGAAAAAAAGGACAAAAAGTAGCTAACAAACGTGCCGATCGCGAATCGAACGAAGGATTAGTTATTGCAAAAACAACAGCAGACAACACATTCGGAATTATTACCATGTTGAACTGTGAAACTGATTTTGTTTCCAAAAATCAAGAATTTATTGATTTGGCTAATGGCATTGCAGATCTCGCATTGAACAACAAACCAAAATCTATTGAAGATTTAAAAGCCTTAAACATTGACAGCAGAACCATTGGCGAACACATCAGCGACTATATGGGAAAAACCGGCGAGAAAATTGAATTAAACGAGTATCAATTTATTGCTTCACCTCAGGTGTATGCCTACAATCATAATGGAAATAAATTGGCTTCTATGTTAGGATTTAACAAAACAGTTGCTCCCGAAATAGACCAAGTTGGAAAAGATATCGTGATGCAAATTGCAGCTATGAATCCTGTTGCTTTAGATAAAGATGATG
>CAIWVT010000250.1 GCA_903916135.1 uncultured bacterium | reverse complement strand
AAAACACTATTTTTGCAAATGATTTTGAATTGGGGCTGTAAATCGAGATATTTATTATGGTAAACAATAATATTAGGCTATTATTCATATTAGGAATTATTCTCAGCATTTTCCCCGCTAAGAAGTTATTCTGTCAGCAGTTTGAAAGAGGATTTGACTTTGATAGTGTTTATATCAAAGGGCTTGATTTAATTTATTCCAATCTTAGCACTGCAAAGCTCTATCTAAAAAAGTTGGAGTATTATAAAAAGGAATTGTCACCTATACAACAGGCACAAACCAATTTTTTAAGGTTGAAAGTAATTTATGCCGACACAGTAGCGATCAAAGCACTTGAAAAGAGAATGTTTGCAGCACCAAAATCCCTTGGTTATGATGATGCACTCATATATTCTGCCAAGAAATATCTTGAAAAATCAATGCCCGATAAAGCTATCCATTTACTGATGGTAGCCCTTGATACATTAATTTCAGGCTCAGAAAAAGCTGATTTCTGTAGTATAAGTCTGTGTGAAGCATACCGACAAAAACAGGAATACGAAAAAGGAATTGGAATGCTAAATGAGATATTGAACAGAAAAATTTCTATTTCAGATTTAAATAGGGCTTATGCCTACAATCGTTTGGCTGCCATTTATGACGAATGGGGAATTGACAAATACAATATAGCCGATTCGGTTGAAAAATATTCGAATCTGTGCATTGCTTTGTCAGAAAAAATAAACAGCAAATCAAACTTGGCATTATCTCAAAACGAACTTTGTTATAGGAGGTATCAAGAAAAACATTATGATAAAGCCCTTGAACTATCTTTGAAAGCAGTGAAGAATTTCGATGACGCAGATATGCAATATAGCGAGATGAGCGCACTAATAAACCAAAGCAATATTTATATCAGATTGAAGGACTATAAACTCGCGCTTCAGGCTGTGGTTGATGCCACAGAACTTTGCCCTATTGAGGAAAACAGGAATCTTTTTATGCGCTTGTATCTGCAATTTGCAACCATTTATAAACTCACCGGAGATTATAAAGATGCTTATGAATTTGCGATGTTAAGCCGTACGCTACTGGATGATTTTTACAGGGATAGGATAAGTACTCAGATCAACGAACAATCAGCCAAATATGATTTGTTTACAAAAGAACAAAAAATAAGAGAGGAAGAACAAAAGAATGAGTTTCAGAAGAAACAATTGATCTTTCTTGTATTTATCTTGGTTGCCCTGTGCATTGCATTTTTTGTCAGCTATTTATATTTCAGGTTGAAGAGAAAAGAATTGATAAAGCAAAAAACGATAGAAGCCATTATACAAACCGAGGAAAAAGAGCGTAAGCGGATAGCCTCCGATTTGCACGATGGCTTGGGTCCGTTATTGTCGGCTGCCAAGCTTTATTTTCAGGCATATATTGATGCCAAGGATGTGTCGAGCAAGAATGATATTGAAGCTAAACTTAAAAGCATTATGGAAAATGCTATATCCGACACCTCGCGAATTTCGCATAATATCAGTCCTCAGATTCTTGAAAATTATGGGCTGATTGTAGCGTTGGAAAATTTTATAAGCGATATAAATATTAGTGAAAACATAAAGTTCGATATTAATTTTGATAAGCTTAAACGTTTTGGGCTTAAAGAAGAATTGACAATTTACCGTACACTTTCGGAACTAATCAACAATACCACAAAACATGCTGCGGCAACGCTGATACGTATAAATAGTTTCATTTCGGGCGAAGCGCTTAATGTGGTTTATGAAGACAATGGCGTGGGTTTTTCTGTTGAAGAAAAAATGCAGGCACAACACGGCATGGGATTGAAAAATATAGAAAGCCGCATTAAATCTCTGAAAGGAACTATTGTTTTT
>CAIWVT010000249.1 GCA_903916135.1 uncultured bacterium | reverse complement strand
GGCGGACTTTTCTATTTTACATTCATCAAATTATGATTTGTAATGATCCATTTCGGTACCATTATAGGCATATAATTTAATATCTAAAGGCATTTTGCCCAAAGCATGTGTAGCACAACTCAAACATGGGTCATAAGCCCTGATGGCTATTTCTACAGCATTTTTCATAGGTTCTGTTATAACAGCTTGACCATTCATCATGTTTTTAGCAACAAAATTAACGGACTGGTTCATTGGTTCGTTGTTGTTGGTGGTAGAAACAATAAGGTTTGCCATTTCAATAGCATCATTATCATCAATTCTGTAATGATGAAATAAGGTTCCACGAGGTGCTTCAATCAAGCCAACACCTTCTTTTACTTTTTTGCCTTTAACGACAAGGTCATCTTTTTGCAAATCCGGATCGAGCAATAATTCTTTGAGTACCTCACCAGAGTGCAACAATTCAATTAAACGTGCCCAATGGGTATGCAAACAATAGTTATTTGGTTTGCCGTTGGTATGTGCTTTGTAAATTTCAAATTCTTTCTGAGCTTTAGGAGAAGGAATAAAATCAGCAGTATTTAAACGAGCTAAAGGACCCACACGATACCAGCCTTTTTCTTTGCCAATATGCGTTAAGTACGGGAATTTCATATAACTCCAGTTTTTCACTTCTTCTTCGACGTAGTTATAATAATCTTGATAATCAACATCGTCAAGGATTTTATTACCATTGGCATCCACAGCGCGTAACACCCCATGATACAAATCCAAAGCACCGTCTTTACGAACAAGACTAAGATGATTGGAAGGAAAATATGCAAAACCGTCAACAAAATCGCGGTTCTTCATGTAATATCCTTTAAAGAATTGAAGTGCACCGTCTGCCCAATCTATCATTTTATCAATATTCATGGGATCAGCACCTTTCAAGAAGATGTCGCGTTCTGCAATAGACAAGTTTTTGTTTATTCCACCGGGGATTGCTCCTGTTCCGTGAATCTTTTTGCCGGCAGTGTGTTCAATAATTTCTTGACCAAACTTACGCATCAATACGCCTTGAGTAGCCAATTCAGGGAAATTAATAGCAACGCCTATTACATTCCGAATAGCAGGATCAGCATCATAACCCAAAAGGAAATCAGGAGATGCTAGGTGGAAAAAATGCAAAGCATGTGATTGAAACATTTGTCCGTAGTGCATCAAACGTCTCATCTTTTCGCCAGTGGCAGTTAATCCATGACCGGTTCCGGCACCAACAATTACGTCGAGTGCTTTTGCGGCTGCTAAATGATGACTTACGGGACATATTCCGCATAAACGTTGCACCAATACAGGAGCTTCCCAATATGGGCGACCTTGAACGAAACGTTCAAATCCACGAAATTCTACAATATGGAGACGGGTCTGAGCCACATTCATATTATCATCGAGATGTATGGTTACTTTACCGTGACCTTCAACTCGAGTTACAGGTTCTATAGTTACTTTTTGTGACATTATAGTAGATTTTAGGTTTAATCAAATTTAACTAATTCATAAGGGATATTTAATTCATCACCAGTTACCAAGGCAACAACAGCAGCCCAAATGAGGTCAGCTTTTGGTGGACATCCCGGCAAATAGTAATCAATTTTCACGATTTCATGACATGGATATACTTTATCTAAAATCATGGGGAGTTCTTCATCATTTGGCAAAATTCTTTCGGTGTTTCTGCCAACAGTTGGACCGTTCAAGTATGCTTCTTCTAAACATTCTTTAACGGGAATGCCATTACGTAAGGCAGGTAATCCGCCCATAATGGCACATTCGCCCAAAGAAATTAGAATCTTGCAATGTTTGCGGAATTCTTTCAACACGTGGATGTTCTCACTGTTGCAACAACCGCCTTCAATGATGCCGATATCACATTCTTTGGTAAATGTTTTGATATCGTCAATCGGCGATTTATTAAATTCAACTAAATCTATAAGCTGAAGTATTCTGGCATCTATGTCAAGAATTGCCATGTGGCATCCGAAACATCCTGCTAAAGAAGTTGTCGCTATAATTGGTTTGCTCATTTTATGTATCCTCCTATTTTATTGATGATTATTTTCAATATCTGAACCTATGGGCATCGTATCATATTTACGTTGTCCGATTGGATTTACAAAACCAATTTCTTTTTTCAGGATACATCCCACAGGACAAATATCCATAGCTTTTTGAGCTATTTCATCGGTCATTGTTGCTGCAAGTTTCCTGTCAATATTGATTTCTAATGTATTGCCTCTACCTTTAAATGCAAAGATATTGCGTCCTTCTTCATCTTTAATGACACGCACACACCGTTTGCAAAAGATGCAACGGTTGCGTTCTAAAAAGATTTTTGGTGTAGTAGCATCAATTTCTCTGCGTTCGAAAGCATACGGGAAGCGTGGTACCATCATTTGGTATTTGTATCCTAATGCTTGCAAGTCGCAATTTCCGCTCTTTTCGCAAGCAGGGCAAAAGTGGTTGCCTTCAACGAAAAGCATTTCAACGATAGCCTTACGAATATCGAGGAATTCGGGTGTGTTGTTTTCTACTGCCATGCCTTCCTCAGCGGGAGTGGTGCAAGCAGCCATGTTGCGACCATTCACTTTCACAGTGCAGATTCTGCATGAACCGGCAGGAATCAAATCGCGCATGTGGCAAAGAACAGGGATATATACGCCATTGTCAGCAGCAGCATCAACAAGAAGTTGACCTTTGGTGCCTTGACATTCTTTGCCGTCTATTGTGAATTTTATTGTTTCACTCATATTATAGTTCCTTATATTTAGTTAATATCAATTTTGAATTATTCATGAACAACTGAGCTTCGACCAACAGCTTCGCAGGATGCTAACACCGATTTCTGCATATCAAAATCACTTTGATAGTCCACATCTTTTACACGTGCGTCATACAACTCTCTGAAATTTTTGATCGTAGTGGAGATGGGGTTTGAAGATGTTTGACCTAAACCACAACGTGTTGTTTTGCGTAATATTTCGCTCCATGCTAGCATGTTTTCTACATCTTTCTTAATACCATGTCCGTCAACAATTTTTTCAATGGCGTTTCTTAGTATCATATTAAATGAACGACAGGTTACGCATGATCCACATGATTCATCTGCAAAGAATTCCATAAAATTCAATACAACATCTTTAAGCAAGTCGCGGTGTTGACCAATAACTATCATGGAACCTCCAGTTGGAAGATCTTCGAGCGCAATCTTACGGTCAAACTGTTTTGGCGGCAAACAAATCCCAGATGGACCCGCTACCTGAACTGTCTGAACGTTTTCGGCTCCTACCATTTCCAACATTTCGTTGATGCTCATTCCC
Source organism: uncultured bacterium (assembly GCA_903916135.1). Lineage (GTDB taxonomy): Bacteria > Bacteroidota > Bacteroidia > Bacteroidales > CAIWKO01 > CAIWKO01. Next base: position 1,390 of record CAIWVT010000249.1, on the reverse strand, counting down.
CACGCTATTTCATAAACTCCGGGTAATTTGCAATCGCCCGAAATACTTAGCAGTTTTGTGCCTGCCGATTCTGACGTTCCAATGGCATTATACCATGATGCACCTTTTTCACTTATTCTAACTACAGAACAAAATGTTTCAACATTATTGACAATTGTAGGTTTGCCTTTGTATCCTTTTTGAACGGGGAAAGGTGGACGGTTACGTGGTTCACCGCGTTTGCCTTCTGAAGATTCGATTAAGGCTGATTCTTCACCACAAACATAAGCACCAGCACCCATCTGTATGCGAATATCAAAATTAAAACCTTTGCCAAGAATATTATTTCCAAGAAAGTTTTTGGTTCGCATATCGTTTAATACATTTTCGAGATACGCTTTCATGTATGTATATTCATTTCTGAGATATAAGATACCTTCGGCAGCACCAATTGCATATCCACCAATGGTCATTCCTTCAAAAACCATATATGCGCGTTCCGTCAACAAAACACGGTCTTTAAACGTGCCGGGTTCGCCTTCGTCAGCATTACATAGCACATAATGTACACCAGTTTCACGGGAACAGAAATCCCATTTCATACCTGTTGGGAAACCGGCACCTCCGCGCCCGCGTAGGTTGGAATCTTTCACTTCTTTGATAACAGATTTGGAATCCGTGGTCAACGCTTTAGCTATACCTATACCTAATGTATAGTCTGCCAAAATAACAGGTCCGCTTTTGCGAATGTTGTTTTTTACCATAGATTTCATTAACGGATTCGCATTGATGCCATCACCAATAACAGCCACCATGTCGTTTACAGATTTGCCAGCTTTCATATCAGCAACAATGTTACGAACCTTTTCGCGGTTTAATTCGGTGAAAACAATACCGTTTATCAAAGCTGCAGGTTCCTGATCATTCATACCGATACATGCTGTGTAATACAATCCGATAAGTCCATCGGGAGTTTTGCTACCGAATTTTATACCAGCTTGTTTTTCAAATTCATCTACTACTTCTTTCATGCCCATCATGCACGATACCAAACTGTTGTTCATGTAAACAGCATATTTGCCGACAGCATCGGTGGTGAAAAAGTGGTAGAACGAGAGCGTTTGCACTACATCAACTTCAGAAATGTGAAGCATTGTAGCCATAATAGAAACCGCTTCGGTTGATACATACCCAAATTCTGCTTGGACTCTGAGAAGAATGTCCATCAAACGGGCTGTATCAGTACCATGAGCTTTAATAATACTAATTATTTTTTCTTTCATAGACTTGTTTTATTTATATTTGTCAATATATTTAGAGATATTTATCAGTGTTTTTTTTTGCGGCAAATTTAATTCGATTTTTCGAATAAAAAAGGTTTTATGAAAATTTTTTTTTTTTTTTTTTTTTG
>CAIWVT010000248.1 GCA_903916135.1 uncultured bacterium | reverse complement strand
TGCTCGGAAGTTTTTTTTATTTGTACCTTTGCTAAAGTTTTCGGAATGTTTAATTAAAATTTGATGTCATGAAAAAAGTTTTATTCGCCTTCTTTCTCCTTAGTGCACCCTTTATTAATGCCCAAAATTGGACATGTATTAACCCACTTGCCATAACCCATTTTGCTGGAAGCGATTCAGTAATTCACTCTATTCGTATTGACTCTTCTAACATTCATGGAGATACAGTTGATTACTTTAATTATTATATGTTGCGGCAAAACGATTGGGATTGCTTTAAGCTAAAAGGAGGCTCATGGACAGGCACAAAAATTAGTGTTCTTTCGAATGGGTTTACTATCTTTTATACTTACAAGCAAATGCCTGTCAGCATTAAAACCAATGCTTTATTAAATGAAAGCTGGCATCTGTATGATTTTGCGGATAGCCGTTATATTGAAGCCAAAATAGCCGCACATAATACCATGACGTTTTTAGGCATCACCGATTCAGTTAAAATTATTTCTCTGCAAATGAAAGATCATTTGGGCAATCCGATAAACGCAATTTCTACAGGTGATAGCATTGATATTATTAATAATGCCAGTTTGAGGCTCAGCAAAAACTATGGTCTTATCAAAATAATTGATTTCTACAGATTTCCCTACTTTACGCAAAACATTGAGACATTTTATAGCTTATTAAATGTTTACGATATTATTGGTATTTCAAATCCTGTTGTAGGTTATCAAAACTTTACTGCAAAGGATGTTTATGATTTTAATCCCGGCGATGAAATACACAGCTTCTATCTAAGTAGCTATTGTGCACCGCCTGTAACGGGTTATGAAATAAAAATCATTGAAAAATATCTGAGCAAATCAATATCCCTTAATCAGGATACGATTACGTATTTGGTGAAAAGATGTATGCGCCGAAAGGATTTTCAGTATTCGGACTCAACCATTACTTATACTAATGATACTGTAATCTCAAAAATCATTTTATCGCAATGCTCGTTTTTAAGCAGATTATCAAACGAACCTTTTCCCAAAAGCACTATCTCTTATTCATTTAATACAACTATCGGAAATTCAAAGTATATCAGTGATTACATGGAGTTTTTTACAAACGGCACTGATTCTTGTCTGCATCAAATAATAGCTGATTATGTTGGCACAAAGCAGTATATGAAGGGACTTGGCGCATTTTTTGATAACTATGGTTCGGGATTAGAACCAACTAACAGAAGGGTTTTGGTATATTATAAAAAAGGTACTTTGGAATGGGGTACGCCCTATAATTGCAGTGAGTTGCTTAGCGTCCCTGAGAATGCAGCATTAGAAAACCGGATCACCATCTCCCCCAACCCCTTCTCCACAACCACCCAAATCACCCTCTCCCAAACCTACCATACTATTTCCCTTTCTGTTTATGATATGCAAGGCAAACTCATAAGCCAAGACCAACACACAGATTGCGATAAAATCCAATTAAACCGCAACAGTCTTACTAATGGAATGTATTTTCTGAAACTGATAATGGATGATAAAGAAATTACTACAGGGAAGATTGTGGTTAGTGATTAATGGTTTTTTGGATGAGTTGTTATATT
>CAIWVT010000247.1 GCA_903916135.1 uncultured bacterium | reverse complement strand
TAATTAGTATTAAATGTCGAGAGCTATCAATGTCAGCAATTTTTAAATTCACAGCTTCGCTTATGCGTAATCCTGCTGAATATATGGTAAGTAGGATGGCTTTGTGCTTCACATTTTGTACGCTATTTATAATCCGCATCACTTCTTCTTCGCTCAAAACATTTGGCAAAACTTTTTCACTAATGGGACGGTCAATGGTAATATAGGGTAGTTTTTTTCTATTAAGCACCTTTTCATAATAGAATTTGATGGCGTTTATCACCTGATTTTGAAAAGATGATGAAACTTTTCTTTTTTCAATTAAATAGAGCAGGTAGTCTTTTATGTCTTGGTCTGTTATTTCTAACAAATCTTTTTGGTTGTAATAATTTATGAAATCTGTAAAAGCAACAGTGTAGGTGCGAATGGTGTTTTCACTATAACGCACTAATTTTAGTTTCTCCAAATATTCGGACGGCAATTTCCGTTCATTGCCATAATTCTTTTTTTCTTTCTTATCAGCACCTTTTGTATTGATATTTTTAGTTTCAATCTGATAATTATATTTACGAAAATATGTTTCCAGTTCGCTTACTATATTTAAGGTATAAGGGAAACTCCATTGTTTTTCTTCTTTGTGCCAATAATAATAAGGTATGGTTTTCATTTTGGCGATATGTTCTTTGGCATAAGGAAATCGCAAAAATATTTTTTTATAATCTACTATTTCGATTTTAACCTCATTAGATATTGGCGGGGTGGATGGTGAAGGGGTTTTATCTACATCAGTAACTATTCCGGTCAAACTGTGCCACTGATTCCGGAGCAAAGTGTGCCACTTTTTCAAAGGACAATTGGACGGCAAAGATACTATATTTTTTTACATTTTCTTTCTTAATGATTCTCCTTTTAATTCAAACCGATGTGAAAAAGCAGACAATCTGTCCATAATTGCATCTGCCAAAGTAGGTTCATTTATATATTGATGCCATTTATTGACTGGTAATTGCGAGGTAATAATTGTCGAACGTTTTCCATATCGATCTTCAAGAACTTGTAGTAATGCTATTTTAACATGACTCTCCAATGGTGTTAACCCAAAGTCATCTAAGATGATTAATGGTACCTTTTCAAGTTGGTTAAATAGTTTAATATATGAGCCTTCCAACTTGGCAAGCGAAAGTCTTTCAGTAAATCTATTCATGCCAAGATAAAGCGTTTTGTATCCTAGTGTACATGCCTGACGACCAAAGGCACATGCGATATAACTCTTTCCACAGCCGGTGGCTCCGGTAATGAGGATGTTTTCAGCCCTTGTTATAAAAGAACAATCTGCAAGTGCATGAATTTGATTGCGTGTTAGATTGCGATCAGGTGAACATTTAAGCTGTTCAAGTATCGCATCATAGCGAAGATTGCTCATTTTTAGGTACATTTGAGTTCGTTGACTTGTCCTGTGGTGCTGTTCTGCCTCTACCATGATAGCCAAAAGTTCATGAGCAGTGGGAAGCTCGTGTGAGGGAAGTGCCAGGGTGCCCTTGTATGATTGGGCCATACCCTTAAGTTTTAACTCTATGAGCTGTTCTAAAGTTTGATCTGTGTTAATCATGTTTTTGTTTTTTAGTGAATAAATTATTTTTATTTGTAAGATTCTGGTCCCCGGATATTATCATGGTCAGGGATATTAAAAAAAAAGTCTAATTGTGATGGAGCTTTGTCCATATTTCGTTCAAGTATATTTTTGATTATTGTGTACGTCACCTTATAAGCTGTAAGGGCTCGTTGACAAGCTGCTTCCAGACGGTCATTTCCATACTTGTCTCCGAGTCTTAAAACTCCTAGACATGAGTTATAGGTTTGTTCAATAAAAATCTTCTGTTCCAAGATTTTCTTAATTGCTTCTAGAGTATTTTCTCCTACTTGCAATGCTTTTTCTGTGAAGTATTCGCTGTTCCAACCCTTCATGCGTGCATAGTATTTGTGTGCCGCTGGCACATGATCCGCAAGTGTAGTATAACCGTTTTTATGGTAGTTGCGTTTATGACAAGCGATGCGAACGCAGTTAATGTAAACCTCTACATTTTCTGTATCGTAAACCACATGTACCTGTTTGCCGATGTGCTGATATGGTATGCTGTAATGGTGTCCGTCTTCACCAAGGGTAATATGATAATTTCTCTGAACCTTGGCTATAACTTTGTTTTTAGGAACAAAAGCTTGCACAGGCAAAGGACGTAACAGTTCCTGTTCGTGCAGCTGAAAGCGTTCCAACCGACTATAATCATGTTGTTGAAAATTACGTGCATTAAATTTATCTAATTGCTCCCATAGATTATTATTCATTTGTTCTATACTATGAAAGACCGTATTGCGCAATGGGGCGTAAATCCGATTGTAAACAGAGTTTACGCTACTTTCAACAGCAGCCTTGTCGCGTGGCTTTCTTACCCGAGAAGCCATTAGAGTGGTATTGTAATGCAATGCCCAGTGGTTGAACAACTCGTCAAAAGTAGGTTCATACCGATTGCTTTTCTTTACAACCTGACTCAAATTGTCGGTCTTTACCGATTGTGGAACACCCCCAAAGTAATTGAGAGCATTGTTTAACGCTTTCAATAATTGTTGCCTGTTGGCTGACAATAGAGCCTCAATGTAAGTGTAACTGGAAAAAGGAAAAGTGCATACTAATACCGGACATTTTATTATCTCTCCAGTTTGTTTATCCACCACTGGAATCTTATCAC
>CAIWVT010000246.1 GCA_903916135.1 uncultured bacterium | reverse complement strand
TCTGGTCGTAGAAGAAATGAATCAATTAATATTGAAACAAATGCTCCAAAAACGAAAACCTAACAGAAAATATGAAAGGCGGACAAAGCAAGGAAAATATAGCAAATACAAATAATGTGTTTAAGTTAGCACCATTACCTTAAAAAGGGGCAATAACAGGAAGGGATATAATTATAAACCTCAACCCTTTGAAAGAAGGAGCTATAATAGAGAGGTGCGAAATTGCAAATTTTGCACTACTTAAATTGAATAGGTGGAACCTATAAGAATATAAACGACTTAGGCACAGCCTAAGCCGAACGGGGATTGATTTTTCAATAAATGTGGAAATATCAGGATGATTTTGAACAATATTTTAAAAAAATGACAATTTAATAAATAACCTTAAACCCTTAAATTATGAAACGAGTTTTACTTTCTCTATTGATCATTGCTTTCAGTTATTTTTCCTCCCTCGCCCAGGGCGACTCCTGCAGGCAAGCTACTTCTGTTTTAATCGGCAATCTGAATACTTATCCTGCAGGAGTAAACTCTGGCAGTGCAGAAGTTGGTGCAGATTACGGATGCTTAGGATCACAGCCCAATCCTGTATGGTATTGTTTGCATGTAGGCAATTCAGGAACCATTGGCATTGAAATGCACAGCACTCCACAAGTAGATATTGATTTTGCGTGCTGGGGTCCTTTCACTGATCCTGTGTCACCTTGTGTTGCACAGCTTACGGCATCCACTTTGATTGATTGTAGCTACAGCGCTTCATGGACGGAAATTTGCGATTTGCCGAATGCAACATCCGGTCAATATTATCTGCTGATGATAACCAATTTTTCTAATTCATCTTGCAATATAACTTTCAGCCAAACAACTGGCAACGGGGCACTAATTTATGCTTCGAGCATTAGTGGCAGCATTTTTAACGACGCCAACGAAAATGGGATAAAAGATATTGGAGAAGATTCTCTTATCGGCACAAAAGTAAAACTGATCAATAAAAATATTGTTCATTTAACTCAAAATGATGGTAATTATTATTTTGCATGTGACTCCGGAACACAACAGATACAATGTCTGCCCATGACTTATTGGGACTTTACTACCGATAGCATTCTAAATGTTTATGTTCTGGATTCTTCTACACATGTAGGTAATAATAATTTCGGAATCAAACTCCAGGGTGCTTCAAGTGATGTATCAGTTGATATCACAGGTAATACGGCTATAATCAATGCTAATGTGGATTATTGGTTAACTTACCGAAATGAAGCGGCGCTGCCTAAAAGCGGAACTGTAGTATTGACTATTGACCCGCTTACAACTTTTGTCAGCAGTTCGCCGCCCCCTGATGTTCAGAGCGGAAATGTAATAACCTGGAATTATGCTAATCTTGTTTCGCAGGAAACGCGGCAAATAAATTTAATTTTACTTATGCCGGGTGTAGCTTTCTTAAATGATACAATGCTCACAACAGCAATTATTAATCCTATACTGGGCGATATGTATCTGCCTAATAATTACGATACATTAAGACAAAGAATGTATGGTTCGTTTGATCCTAACGATAAAACCGTTGATAAAGGAGTTGGATCTCAAGGCTATACATTTTTTGGCACAGAACTGGAATATACCATTCATTTTCAGAACACGGGAACAGCGCCAGCCTCACGGGTAGAGATTGTTGATACCATTGATAACAACTTGGATATTCAAAGCTTTTGCTTGGTTTCATCAAGCCATAATGTGTCAATTGAAATAACAGATAGTAATGAGTTGATATTTATATTTAGCAATATTCAATTGCCTGATAGTGGATTTAGTCCGTCGGCAAGCTGTGGCTTTGTTAAATTTGTAATTAAACCAAAAGAAGGTCTTGCCGAAAACACCCATGTTGTGAATTCAGCAGGTATTTATTTTGATGCAAACCCTGCAGTGGTGACCAATCAGACGCTGAATACCTATGTCAGTAATATAATCATCACAGACATTGGAACAATGGCTTCCAGGGATGAAACAATCCATATTTTCCCCAACCCCTCCTCTGGACTTATTAACATCACCTTTGCCCAATCAGTAAAAAACACAAAGATTGATGTATTAACCTCTAGTGGACAGTTGATTTATTCAAAAAACATAAACAACCAAACATCATCAAGTGTTGATTTATCAAACTTCGTCAAAGGATTGTATTTTATAAAAGTGCAAACAGGAAATGGAGTTGTGGTTAGGAAAGTTGTGATCAGTGAATAGTGAATCGCTAAATTGCTAAATTGTTGAACTGAAACCTGGTTACCTTGTCTCATTTTAGCTTTATCCAAATAAAAAATAAAACAAAATTATAAAAGCACTTCTATACAAAATTCTTTTAGCAGTTATACTGTTAACTGTTGTTTCCTTTGCCGTTAAGGTGCAAAACTGGTTTGTTAAGATGGAAGCGGCGAAGGCTTTCATCGAGAACAAAGGACAATTCCTTGTTCAAAATAAAGACATTATTAAATCATCGGAGGTGCTTTATGCTTTCGATAATGGGCAGGAGATGATTTATTTCCTGACTTCTGACGTTTAGTGCGGTAGAATTCCCCATTCTTTGCTGACTTGCGACATTTAGTGGGGAAAAAATCCCACATTTATCTCATTAAAAAATTTAAAGCTCCTGAGAATTTCATAAATGAAATTAAAAATAATTAAATTGCTTTCATGAGATTTTCAAGCAGTTAAAATCAAATTCGTCGTTAAAAAAAATTTAAAGGCTAAAAAATGATACATTAGTGCGTTAAAATTGGTATTTATTAAATGTAAAACACATTATTACTGTAACTTGCAAAACATCTTTTATCGAAAAATAGCCAGCGTCAGAAGTCAGGAACTATAACAGCTACTCTATCGGCATTATACCAAATAGAGTTTGGACAAAAACATAGTATGTAATGGTATTAG
>CAIWVT010000245.1 GCA_903916135.1 uncultured bacterium | reverse complement strand
GATGCTTTCGCTAAATTGCGTTCTATAATTGATACTTGTATTAAAAAAGACTTACCCGTGCTTCATGCTATGCAACAAATAGCAACTTTCAACAAAGAATTTGGATAGGCTGTGTAGTTACAAAAAATTTATTTTATATTTATTTTCACATTGATATATAACTTCTTGAATACTGGATATATACCATTTAAAGATAGCATGAAAATAAATTGTAATAAGCAAAGTCCTCGGCAAGATACCATGAAAATCAATTGTAAAGACCAAAGATGGAGGGAAGATGACATGAAAATGCATTGTAAAGCGAACTTATGAACGTAAGATGACATGGAAATGCATTGTAAAGGCATAAGACGGAGACAAGATGACTTGGCAACGCATTGTAAAGCGTACTTCCCAAGGCAAGATGACATGGAAATGCATTGTAATGCGTACTTACGGACAACTTTGCTCATTACAATTTATTTCACTCGAAACATAGCTTTATAACTTGTTTTGGAAATGGATTTATTGTTGAATTTACGTTCATGATTCCTGATGAAAACAGAGATTATAATGAAAGGTGGAAAGATGAATTAATATTTTATGCAGAATATATCGAATGTGTGAAGATAATATAGTATCTTTATTAAAAATATAATTATGGCATCGAGTAAGGCAAATGGATGAGGTAGTGCTATAAATATGGGTGATATTGTTAATAGACTTAATAGGAATTTATTTTTTTCTTTTACAATTGAAATAAAATATATGTACCTTTGCTTTGTTTTTCGGAATGTTTAATTAAAAACCTAATCGTTATGCAAAGAACAATTTTAATCCTGTTTTTATTAATTTGCAATAGTCAAATTACATTTTCACAATGGACACAAAAAGCAAATTTTCCAACCAATTATTTACGGTATATGGCGTCATTCACCATTTATAATAATGGTTATGTTGGTGGTGGTATTGATACAATTGGGAATAAAACATCTTGCTTCTGGAAATTTGACCCTTCAGTTGATACTTGGACTCCTATTGCTGACTTTGCTGGAGGTAAAAGAGTAAGCCCATCAACAATATCTGTTCAGGGCAGAGCATTTGTAGGATTAGGACTTGACTCTTCTATGGTTTTCAGAACAGATTGGTGGGAATATGATCCCATAACCAATTCATGGATTCAAAAAGCTAATTTTCCTGGTTTAGGGAGGCAATCTGCTTGTATATTTTCACTTAATGGAAAAGGATACATTGTAAGCGGCAATGGAAGTAATCATCTATCTCTTAATGATGTTTGGGAATATAATCCTTCTTCTGACACCTGGACGCAAAAAAATAATTTTCCTGGTGCAAGCAGGCAACAAGCAGTCAGTCTTTCAATTAATAATAAAGGATATATTTGCGGTGGATGGACTGTGTCACTTTCATTAGATACATGGAGGTATGACCCAATAAATGATTCATGGCAACAAAAAGGAAATATACCAGCATCTCAATTTACTGATTATGGATCGTTTACTTTATGTAATCGTGGTTATGTTTGCTGTGGTGAACTCGGTTACTTTAATTATTCAAATATTTTATGGGAATATAACCCCGATAATGATAGTTGGCTACAAAAATCAATTTTTCATGGGGCTGGCAGAGATGAAGTTGCATCTTTTTCAATTAATAATAAAGCTTATATTGGTTTGGGAGGACCAGATCAGCCTAAATTTCATGATTTATGGGAATATACTGCTGATTCATGTTATACGAACATAAATGAACTTAATAATAATGCAATTACAATTTTCCCCAACCCCTTCTCCACAACCACCCAAATCACCCTCTCCCAAACCTACCATACTATTTCCCTTTCCGTTTATGATATGCAAGGCAAACTCGTAGCCCAAAACCAATACGCCGATACAGATAAAATCCAATTAAACCGCAAAGGGCTTACCAATGGAATGTACTTTCTGAAACTGATAATGGATGATAAGGAAATTACTACAGGGAAGATTGTGGTTAGTGATTAATGGTTTTTTGGATGAGTTGTTATATTTGAAAATTGATTTGTGATTGCTCGGAAGTTTTTTTTATTTGTACCTTTGCTAAAGTTTTCGGAATGTTTAATTAAAAAATTGATGTAATGAAAAAAGTTTTATTCACTCAGCTAATTTGGCTTCTTCTTATTTTCCCTTTAGCTGTAAAAGGTCAATGGGCTTATTCTGTTTTATTGACACCTAATTATCCTGAAGGCTTGGAGGCAAATTCTCTTTTTCAAATGCCCAATAATGATTTCATCGTCGCTGGGAATGCCTCACCCAAAGCGATAGTTATTAAATTCGACATATACAGCAATGTTCTATGGAACAAGACCTTTAAGATTAACAACAATTATTCTCAAAGCATGGTGTTAAATCAAGCAATTTCATGTTTCGATTCCTCCATCATAGCAATAGGCAATTATGCCGATTCAATTACTGCGCATTCAGTAGCAATTTGCATGAAATTAGATAAGAATGGTGATTCAGTTTGGGTAAAATCATTTAAACCAACAGGAGCTTCAAATGTTTATCCGTATTCCGTTCTTCAAACTTATGATTCCGGTTTTATCATTATTGGGAGTGTATCTTATGGTATTTTGCCAATTGACAGAAGTTTTGCGGCAAAATTTGATGCCGCAGGAAATCTTCAATGGGCAAAGCAATTTTTAGGCTCAAATAATTGTACTGCTTATTCAGTAAAGCAAACTCCTGACACTGGCTATGTGATAACAGGACACTTTGGTGATTCTCATGGTGCTTTTGCTTTAAAATTATTTTCAAACGGAGATATTTCGTGGGCAAAAAAGTATGTTATAGATTCTTATTATGGTAATGATGTTATTCTTGTTAACAACGGGATGATATTCTCTGCTGACAATAACATGTTTAAAACTGATTTTTCAGGGAATGTTTTATGGGGGAAAACCTATAATAAAGGTTACGGATTTCATCAATTACGAGCAAATAGAATTCATCAAACACATGATGGAGGTTTTGTCTTTATAACAAGCAGTACCTGTCAGTTTCAATTTGGTAGTAAAATAGTGAGAACAGATTCAATAGGGAATCAAATTTGGTCAGATGATCTTGAATTGATAGCTTTGGATGCAGTTGAAATCGTTGACTCAGGGTATTTAATAATTGGTAATGGTCCAATGTGTACTGCAAAACAGAATGGCAATCCAATCGGATTAATTATTACAGATACAACCGGTTTTAGTTATGAATGTGTTTCGCCTAATACAGATACTTCTGCAGATTTATCAGTTGTAAGTTCGAATATAACTTTTACAACAACAAATGGAGTAATCTTTTCTTCAATCAAACCTATTATTGATACCATTCAAATTAATACTTATTTTGGTTGTGTTGGCGCCACTGGTGCAGTCCGTGAAAATACTACTCAAAACAACAATATCACCATCTCGCCCAATCCCTTCTCCACAAACACCCAAATCACCCTCTCCCAAACCTACCATACTATTTCCCTTTCAGTTTATGATATTCAAGGCAAACTCGTAGCACAAAACCAATACGCAGATTGCGATAAAATCCAATTAAACCGCAATACACTTACCAATGGAATGTACTTTCTGAAACTGATAATGGATGATAAAGAAATTACTACAGGGAAGATTGTGGTTAGTGATTAATGGTTTTTTGGATGAGTTGTTATATTT
>CAIWVT010000244.1 GCA_903916135.1 uncultured bacterium | reverse complement strand
GAGTTGGCGCATCTATTGTAAGAGTTAGCACATCTATTGTAAGAGTTGGCGCATCTGTTGCAATTGAGATAGTGCGAACTGGTATAATTGTCTTGAAGCAAAATAATATGGGTGAAAAGAAAGAATTTTTGAAGAGCGGAATAAAAGAAATATTTGATATGTATTGATTAAAAATGCATATCTTTGCTAAAATATTATACAGCATAAAAATGGAAAAAGCTAAACAAAGCATGCCAATTGGATGGCTTCCACTAAACGATATAGTAAAAATAATACCAATGGTGCAACATAAACGTTATAGGCAAGTTTAAAATACTTTTATTAGTAAAAAAGAATATTATGAGAACATTTCTAATTATTTTGGCTTTTACATTTTTGGGAATAATTTCCTGTAAAAAGAAAGAAAAGGATAACACCGCAGAAGAAAAAGATTATCCAAAAGAGGTGACATTTATTTATGATGGGGAAACTGTAACTTATAATGTCATTAAAAAAGTTTATTATAAAGACTTTAATGGTAATGCACTTAATACTCCAATAACAAAATTATGGCTTGATAGAAATTTAGGAGCAGAGCGAGTTGCGATAATAGAAAATGATTCATTAGCAGCTGGTGATTTATTTCAATGGGGTAGAATGGCTGACGGACATCAAAAAAGAAATAGCGATACTATTGAACAACTGTCAAACACAATTACCCCTAATCATAGTAAATTTATTGCAATGCCTTTTGATCCTACTAATGACTGGTTAATTATATCAAATAATTCTCTTTGGAATGGTAGTCAAAATACCAATTGCTCTTGTCCAACAGGTTGGAGGGTTCCGACAATTGAAGAATTGGGCATGGAAATGAATTCATGGAATCCAAAAAATTTGTCAGGTGCATTTGCTACATCGCTTAAGTGGACATCTGGTGGAGACAGAGATAATTGGGGTACGGTAAGATATTCTGACTGGATGGCATTCATTTGGTCGTCAACTCCGGGTAATATTAGTGGAGCAAAGACATTAGTAATTCCTGGTTATGATACCGCAGAAGTTATACTTTCATCAAGAATATATGGAGCATCAGTAAGATGTGTAAAAGATTATTAACCAGCATCTAACAAGCGTTTGCTTTCCTCTGTAAATACTTTGAAAAACATTGATTTATGATTTTCGAAAATTTCATTCCGTATCGTGAATAAATGCATTTTCATTTTACTTTTTAACAAAATAATAGTCCACACTGATCCTTAACTTTATTAATTTATTCAACAGTAATAAACTAATTAAGTAAAAGATACAGTGAATACTTTCGCTTACTAATTAATAAAGTTTGAAACCTAAGAATAAAATCCCGTTTGTTTCAATTTGTAAAAATAAAGTTTTATCTTTGCAGGCAATTAAGACAAGTTATCATTACCAAGCTTTTGAAACTTGACAACTCAGTAATAATAAACAAATTATTTATATCTATGTACTTATTAATAAGTGGTTCTACATCAGGCATCGGTCAATATCTAACCGTTGAGTTATCCAAAGAGTTTAACTTGATTTTAAATGGTCGCAATGATGAAAAGCTAATTAGCACTCTTGAACTTTGCTCGAAAGAGAAACACCATTTGATATGGAATTATGATTTAAAAAACATAGAAGCTATAGAAGCAAATCTTGCGGACTTTCTTCAAAAGAATTCCATTCAAATATCAAGTTTCGTTCATTGTGCCGGTTTTCTAAAGATGCTTCCTTTAAAAAATATGTCTTTGAGTGTAATGCAGGAAACAATGAATACAAACTTTTTTTCTGCCGTGATGATTATTAAAACCTTACTTAATAAAAAAGCTAACGATTCGGGGTTGCAGAATGTGGTTCAAATTTCAAGCACAGCAAGTATTAGAGGCGCAAAAGCGTTTAATATATATAGTGCTTCCAAGGGGGCCATGGATTCTATGATGAGGTCGTTAGCTGTTGAGTTGGCACCTAAGGTTCGGATAAATTCCGTATTGCCCGGAGGTGTACAAACTCAAATGACGGATGCAATGTTCCATGACAAAGAATTGATTGAAAGAATGTCGAAAGATTATCCGCTTGGATTGGGCTTGCCAAGTGATATTTATGAAATGGTGCGTTTCTTGATTTCTGAAAAATCCCGTTGGATTACTGGTCAGCAATTTGTGGTGGACGGGGGAAGGTCCATTAATATAAGTGCATAAGTGTAATGATTGATGACATTAAAGTTTCTCGATTTATAAATAATCCGATTACATCCAATTGTTATGTAATTTACAAAAAAGGTGAGAAAAGTTGTTTGCTAATTGATCCAGGGGATAATAATCCCGAAAAATTAATGCTGTTTTTAGAACAAAAAAACCTCTCACCTGAATATATTATTCTCACTCATGAGCACTTCGACCATGTTTCAGGTGCCAATTCATTGAGAAGCACTTATTCCTGCAAGCTAATTGCCACTAAAGAATGTTCCAATTCATTACCCAATCCGAAAAAAAACTTATCTGTATTTCACGATAATATAGGTTTTAGTGTGGCTCACGCCGATATCATTGTGGCAAATGAACATTTTGAATGGGGCGCACAATCCTTGAGGTTTTTAAAAACTCCGGGACATTCTCCCGGGGGTTTGTGCTTTCATTTGGGCAATAATTTATTTACCGGAGATACCATTCTACAGAATTATAAGACGGTTACAAAAATAGTTGGTGGAAATAAACAACACTTATTGGCATCATTGAATGAAATTTTTAGTACATTTGACGGAGATACCATGATTTTCCCCGGGCACGGGGTTCGGTTTCTGCTAAAAGATGTTAGTATTAACGCTTTAATTTGATAAGATGTCAACATTTTCCGAAAATATTTTACAGTACGTGTTGGATACATTTAAAAGTAGTTTCTATAATTGTGATGCTATAGAAATTGATTTTGGCACCAACAATGATGCTCCAATAACAATAGTAAATGCCTCCAGTGATTTTTTTCAATGTAAAAACATGTTGGATGATACAAAAATTGTGTGGAAAAATGTGTGTAATCAGAAAATCCCTTTTTTGTTTTCTGCATCAGATGTAGAGGAATTATTTACTATTACAGAAACGAAAATCATTATTAATTATGATATTATCTCGTCTGCGTTTTATTTTTTGAGTTGTTGGCAAGAATATGTTTCCGAATCCAAAGATAGCTTCGACCGCTATCAATATGAAAGCAGTTTGCAAAAAAAATTGAATATTGCTACTATCCCCGTGGTGAATTATTATTTCAACATACTGCAACAAGCTATAGAGCACGCTTACAAAATCAAACTCATTCCAAAAACTCCTTTGGGAAATGCTCCCTTCACAGTTTGTTTGACACATGATATTGATGCTTGTTTTAGCGGATGGAAACAAGATGTTTTTTGGGCATTGAAACATGCCAAACTTGGAAGTATTCTGAAAATAATTACGAATAAAATCCACGGAAAAGATACATGGTTTAACTTTGATACGATAATTAAATCCGAAAAGAAACATCAGGCGACTTCCTCTTTCTATTTTTTGACAAAAAATAAGGGAAAATCGCGCATTATAAATTCGGATTATGATTTAACTTCCGATAAGCTAAAGAAAGTTTTCAAAACCATAGAAAGAGCCGATTCGGAAATAGGCATACATGGAAGTTATAGAACCCATGATGATGTTGAAGCTTTTAGAAAGGATATTGCTAAAATCAATATGGATATTATTGGCAATAGATTTCACTATTTAGAGTTTGATATTGAGAAATCTCCAACCGTGCTTCAGGCAAATGACATCAAATACGACACAACTTTAGGCTTTGCTGAAAGCATTGGATTTAGAAGTGCCTATTGTTTGCCCTATTATCTTTGGGATTTCAATAAAGCATGTAGAAGTGAGGTTTTGGAGATTCCTTTGATGATTATGGATACCACATTGCGTAGCTATTGCAAGTTGAATCCTGAAGAAGTTTTTGAACATATACAAGCATTAATTGCCGAAGTGGAAAAGTTTTCAGGAGTTTTGACGTTACTATGGCATAATACTTCGTTTTCCGAATATAAATATAAGGGATGGGGGAAAATGTATTCCGATTTGTTGCGACATTTCTCAAACAAAGGTGCATGGCTGACCAAGGCTTCCGAAGTATATTTTTTGTATAAGTAAAGGAATAGAACTATGGCGAAATTCACAAAACAGGAATTGATAAATGATTTGCAAAAAATGGGTGTCGTTGAAGGCGACATCTTAGTGATTGCTGCCGATTTGGGTGAAGTTGGAATGGTGGAGGGCAAACTTTCAGATGTTATTTTGGATGCTTTATTAGAAACCGTTGGAACTTCAGGAACTATCGTTGCTCCTTGTTTCACCAATTATTATTACATCCAAACGATAGATAAACAAGATGTTTTCGACATTCATAAAGCTCCCAATTCGGGTTCTTTATCGCGCATTATGTGGAAGCACCCCAAAAGTCATAGAAGTTTGCATCCTACCAACTCTTTTGTGGCAATAGGTGACAAAGCAGAGGAAATTATGAAAGGTCATGATGAACATGCTTTGTCTTATGATCCTATTGGCAAGGCAACAGAGTTGGGGGCGAAGATGTTTTTAATTGGATGTGTGGCTTCATCGCCAGGCTTTTTCACAGTTCATTATGCTCAACAGGCATTGGGCTTGACCCAAAAGAGGTTTTTGAAACCCAAACGTGGAGTATATTTCAAAGATGCGAAGAACGAAACTCAACTTTTTATAAAAAAAGACTTTGGCGGCTGTGCAAAAGGTTGCTATAAGTTCTATTCCTATTATGTGATGGAAGGTGGACTCACAACAGGAAACTTTGGAAGTGCAAACTGCATCATTATGAACGGAAAAAGAGCTTATAATGTGGCGTACGATCTATTGAAAACTAATCCCCGCTTTGCTTTGTGTGATAATCCGCTTTGCGGTTCGTGTAGGGCTTCTTGGTCGTTTAATAAACGAGATTATATTCTGTATTACTTCCGAAAATTGTTTTCTTCCATAAAGAAGCATTAAAAATCCTGAGTATCCTTATCAAATATTGTTAGAAACAAGATAGTGAAATATAAAGAGCATATAAAATTTACAAGTATTTATACTTTTTTTGCCGCTTTTCCGGCTCTGCTTCAGCTAATCGTATATCCATTAATTGAAGGCAACCACAAGTTAGGGGCAGTGCAATTCGGACACTTGGCGATTACGGAAGCCATCATTTCGTTTGTGGCTCTTTTTTGTCTTTTTAGTATGGGAGCAGGGGTAACACGCTTCTTTTATGACTATAACGACACCAAACAAAACTATAATAAGTTAGTTTCAACCATATTGAACGGCATTCTTTTGAGAGGATTGCTCCTGATGGGCATCGCTTTGGTTTTTGCTCCTTTTATCAACACATTGTTTAAAGATAAAGATCTTCAACAGTTTCAACTTTACGGTCCCTATTTGGTGGTTTCGGGTTTATGTCGAGCTGTTTTAGCTATGTCCATCGCTTTGTTTCGACAAGAAAAGAGGTTGTTAGCCTTTGTCGTAATCAGTTTTCTTTCAGGCACATTTCGTTCGGGCTTTCAATTGGTGGGAGTGCTCTATTGGGATTTGTCTTTTATTGGTTATGCCTTAGGAACTGCTGTTGGGAGCGGAATTATTACCCTTGGGATGATAGTTTACACCTATTATAAATGTGGATATCATTACGATAAAGCCATCCGAAAGCAATTACGTCCTTTTGTTATCAACCTTATCTTTGCCGATTTCGTTTTTTGGGGATTAGTTTTTGCCGACCGCTTTTTTCTGTTAGGTCAACCCGAAAATTTGGGGATTTACGACAATGCCATGAAGTTTGCTATCGGCATACAGTTTATTCTTCAAGGATTCACAGGCTCCATGCAGCCCGATTTGTTTGCTTTGCTCAAAACAGGACTGCACAGTACTGAACAAGAGGTGAAAAAACTATCGAATTTATATATGGCAGAGTCCATATTCGTGGTGATGATGTGTATTTTGCCGGCTATGTATTTCATTACCTTATTTTATCAAACCAAATTACTTGTATCTGTCAGCATTATTTCAATTGTTTTTGTTCGATACATATTCATGGCGCAATACAATGTGTTTTCATTGCCCATATTGTTCAGCAAAAAAACAAACCTCATCTTTTATATCAATTTGTGTGTCTTTGTCCTCAATGTGGGCTTGAACTTTATCCTTGCCCCTCTTTATGGTTACTATGGAGCCATCGCTGCCTTGTTCTTTTCGTATGGGTTTCAGGTTGTCGTAACCAAAATTGCCCAAGCACGTGTCATTCCCATCTCTTGGAATAATATTAAACTGTTTTATGTGCCCATCGGAATCGTTTTATTGACCATAGTTTTGGAGGTAGTGAAGCTGCAAATCGGTGGCAATATTTTTCTGTTTGCCGGAGTGCTTGTCTTGGTTTCGTCGGCAGCCATGTTGACTCTGTATAAAAGAGAAGTTATGGGCTTGGTTTCAAAATTAATGAAACGATTAAAACCCACCGTATGAAAAAATATAACTCATAATGCTACATGTATAAAATAAAATTATGCTTACAATATCGGTCATATTAACCACCTATAACTCGGAAAAAACGCTGCAGCGCACCCTGAATTCCATACTGCATCAGGAAGAAATCAATAGCGTGTTTTTGATTGAACTCATCGTGGTGGATGATTGCTCAACCGACTCAACGATACAAATTCTGAAGGAGAATGGTGTTGCCTATTTGTCAACACATACCAATTCGGGCGGACCCAATGCCGGAAGAAACATCGGTTTGAGTCGTGCTACGGGCGATTTTATTTGCATTGCCGACCATGACGACGAATGGAAACTTAACCGCATAAAATCCTTACTTACCATCGCCGACAAAACTCCCATCATTACTTCGGGATATACTTTGGTGGATACGTTGCGCGGCAAAAGTGTGTCGAAAGTTCGGAATACTGATAAAACTTTCACGTTGTATGCAACTAACGAAACCTTTCTAAAGAAATTAGCCAAGTCGCAAAACTGCCAGCAAACCTATATCGGCAGTTTGATGTATTCGGCTGCCTTTAAACATATCCAATTTGAGGAAGAATATGGCATGGGCGACTATGATTTTGGCTTGGAACTGTTAGAAAACAATTGCAGTGTGGAATATACGGCTTCGCTTTATACACGTTATGTGGTGGGCAACAATCTTTCTTTAGCCGAATCCTATAGAATTAAGGATTATGACAAACATTTGAAAACCTTAGAAAAATATGAAGCCCGCTATCCTCAACATGTGAAAATTGCTCGCCTACGGATAAACGGAAGCTTGGCTCGTTACTATTATTTTATGGGGAAGATGAGCTTGGCGCGCACTTATTTTTTAAAATCAGGACTGAATTTTAAGAATAGTATGTATTATCTTACTACTTTTGTAGGCTCAAAGTTTGTGAAGAAGAAATTTGATTTCTTCCGATAAGCATTGCAATTATATTATATTAAACCATGAGCAATTTAAAAATACACAGTCATAAATCATATCAAAACGAGCGTACTCTTTTGGTAAAGATGATGTCGAATGCCGAAAAAGTGTTGGATTTAGGCTGCAATGAAGGGGTGGTTTCGCGCCAAATCATTCGCGCTTTTCCCAACGTGAAGGTATGGGGCGTGGAAATTAATCCTGAAGCATTAGCCGTTGCGCTTCCGGTGTTGCAGGCGGGCTGGGCTTTCGACTTGGATGATTTGGATACTTTAGAAGAGACGCTTGCAGGCTTGAGTTTCGACCATATTATTGCCGGCGATGTGCTGGAACACACGTGGAATATAGAAGAAATCACCGGAATCTTGTATCAACATCTATCTCCAAAAGGTAAGTTGATTATTTCGGTTCCAAACTGGGGACATTGGACCACTTTGTGGGTTTTCTTTTCAAGGAAATGGCCCCGCAATCCAAGAGGTATTTTCGACAAGACACATAAAAAGGTGATTATGCAACGCAATCTACCGGAATTTGCCACACTATGTCCCGATGCTATTTTTAAAGTCGCTAAAAGAGGCTATCGCTTTGCCGACACACTCCTGTTTCCACGCATCAATAAGCTCATAATATTGGGTTTGTATCCGCTTCGGTTCATCCCATACCTTAGAGATTTTATTACCTTCGGATATGTTATCACCATTACAAAACCTTAATCTAACCCAATAAATATAGTGCTTAATTAGTATTAAAAAATTATAACATAAGATATGAACGATTTAGAAAAATACTTCTACGAGAATAACAAACGACTTGTTTATAAACTAACCAATTACTTTGAGGTATATGACCGCCATTTTTCGCGTTTCCGCAACAAAGAAATCACCATATTGGAAATTGGAGTGTCGCAAGGCGGAAGTTTGCAAATGTGGAAAGAGTATTTTGGCGACAAAGCCACGATTTATGGCATTGATATTGACCAAAATTGCAAACAATTGGAGGAAGAAAACATACATATACTCATCGGCTCGCAATCCGACCGCACGTTTTTGCGCGAAGTGGTTAAAACCTTGCCTCAATTTGATATTTTGATTGACGACGGCGGTCATACCATGCAACAACAGATTATTTCGTACGAAGAATTGTTCGGACATGTGAAAGATGGTGGCGTTTATTTGTGTGA
The DNA here is from genome assembly GCA_903916135.1 of uncultured bacterium. Classification (GTDB taxonomy): domain Bacteria; phylum Bacteroidota; class Bacteroidia; order Bacteroidales; family CAIWKO01; genus CAIWKO01. The sequence goes on along the minus strand of CAIWVT010000244.1, from coordinate 5,093 downwards.
AGACCTGCATACTTCCTATTTTCTTTCGCATGGTGGCGGACATAAACGTAGAGGCAGCTTTATTGAATATTCGAAGAACTTTATTGATTATTTAAACGCCCATTACTCCGAACAACGCTCCCTAAAAGTTAACTATTTTACCAAAAACGTTACTTCGGTGCACTATTACGACAGCATTATAGTGGTTGAAAAACAATCGCGTGAAAAACCCACGCCTATGAAGACAGGTGTGATGAGCTTTGAACCTCAAACTCCTTCGAAAGGTCGTATATACAGAGGTATCAAAAAGAGTTTTGTAGTGAAACGTATCAACAAAATGCTTCGGTTTGTCCGATTGAAAAGTTTTCTTATAAAATAATTCAATTGCTTTTTTAACTGTTTTGGCTTATTGCTCCGGCAGAAATAATTCCAATTGCATCTCCACATTTTGGATGGTGGTTCCGGCATCTTTAATATCTACCATAATTTCCTGAGTAAACATTCCGGGCTTGCTGTATCGCACTTTGCAAAATCCAATAGGGAGTTTCTTGGTGCGATATTTGCCTGTGGCTTTGCTGTAAGCATCTGCTATGTTGGCATCTATCACGTGTATGTTTACATGCATTTCGGGGTCGCCCGTGCCCATGCGTGTTATCATTCCGCCCAAAAAACCCCGATGATCGTGTGCCGCATGTTTTTGTGGACGTAGATATTGCTGCGTAAAGAAAAGGCTCATCTTTTTGGGTTGATTCCGATATTCGTGCGCCAAGAGTAGCAGATTGCTATACATTTGATCAGCCCACTCCTTCTCGGCTGTGTTGCGGTTGGTTCTGCCGCCTGTGGTCTGCCCCTTATTTTTGCTTTGTAGCTTGCGCGCATCGGAATAGTTTGTCTGAAACAGCAGATATTCTGCCAACACAGAGTCACCTCCCGCTTCGGCGGTATGTGCAGTTATTGCCATTACTAATACACCAATATTGGATTCGATATTGCCTTTATTGGTTTTGCGCGTAAATGCCATGACACCTTTAGGGAAGAATGTAAAATATAAAGGCTTTCCTTTTAATTTTGTGGATATGAAATACGAATTTAATCGGCTTGTCCGCTTTTTGAAGTCGGCAATGATTTTATTCACAAAACCTGTTTGGCTTTTCTGAACACCGATTTTCATAGTAATGCCACTTATCTCCCCGAAATAAGCACCGTGTTTCTCCACAGTGGCAGCATACATGTCATCATATTGATGATTGGTGTTTTGAGCTTTAAGCTTGCCAATGTGTGCCTCGCTTGCCAATCTCTTATTCGCATACGAAACGCGCAGGTCAGCAAATGGGTTCTTATAAAAGATTCTTAAATTAATCATAGAAGTATATATCGTGCTTTAACAAATGCAAATATACTACTTTTTATAGAACTATCACTATATTTTTTTAGACCTATAAATCATTGCATCCGAAAGTATGATATATCTAATTGAAAACATGAACATAAGGCACCTTGACACTGTGCTTCGTATTTTCATATATGGATGTCTCACACTGCATCATCTATCTGTATTAATTTACATATAATAGATGCGCACTGCATCGCCTATATACATTTAGTTGCATAGAATAGATGCACAAAGCAACATCTATATACATATATTTACATATAATGGATGCTCTTTGCATCATCTATATACATATATTTACATATAGTTGATGCACCTTGCTTCTTCTATATACATTTAATTGATTACTATAGATGCGTAGTGCATCGCTTATATACATATATTTGCATATAATAGATGCAGTCCGCTTTATCTATAGGTGAAAATATATAGATAGATAAATATCAAGCCGGAACTATTCGGTATATTGTGGAAAGGTATGGAGGGAGATGTCTATATTAGGGTATGATTTTGTCAGGATAAGGGGATGAATGGTCGGTGATGGATGGTTTGAAAGTGCATGATGTACTAGGGGAAATAGCCTGAATAAGCTGTAATCACTTTTGATATAGTCCCTAATGTTGATAATTATATAGTGGAAATTACTAATGATAATCCATTGGATGCTACGAAGACATACAAGTTAAAAATCCTCGCCTGATATTTACTCCGATTAAGATAGAGTTTTTGTGCCGGATGCTTATCTTGACAAAATTCTGTATGCAAAAGTTACAGCTCATAACACTGGAGGCGATTCGCCACCTTACGATTCATTTGGTAGCAAAAAAAAACTGTAGTTTCATAGAAAACTGAAAAGCTTGCGCCTTGGGGCTGGCTTTTTTTATGAATATATATGTTTTTTACTGCATTTTCTTATATATTTTGTGTACCTTTGCAATGAAATTGTTTTAGTCATTTATAAATATATATGGTTATGAAAAAAATTGCACTATTATTTACGTTTTCCATTCTTATAGGGTTTGGAAGTTCTTCACAACAGTACTGGACACAGAAAGCAAGTGTTCCGGGAGGCGGAAGACAAGGAGCAACGGGTTTTGCTTTAGGAAATAAAGGTTATTTGTGCTGTGGTGTAACAACTATTCATGTACAGGATTTGCAGGAATATGACCCTTTGACAAACACTTGGACCCTAAAAGCTCCTTTTCCGGGCAATGCCCGACGTTGCGCAACAGCATTTACCATAGGCAATAAAGCTTATGTTGGTGTTGGAGCAATTGGACCAACCTATACATTTTTTACTGACTTTTATGAATATGACCCAACCATGAATACATGGACACAAAAAGCCTCATTTCCGGGACCCGGAAGAATAGATGCCTACAGTTTTACCATTGATAATATTGGTTATCTGGGTGGAGGCGACTCTTCGCCATTAATTTATTATAACGACTTATGGGCTTATAACCCATCAGCAGATACTTGGACACAAAAAGCCAACACACCTTTCACACCACGGGCAGGAGCAAGTAGTTTCGATATAAAAGGAAAAGGTTACGTAGGATTTGGGTTGGATGTTAATTCAAATTGTTTAACCGATTTTTGGCAATATAAACCTACGGTAGATACTTGGTTTCAAAAAGCAAGTTGTCCGGGAGCCGGACGTTTTAGTTCAGCAGGTTTTTCAATGTTTGATTACGGCTATTTCGTTACCGGATATTCTACCTCAACTATGAAAGATTTCTGGCAATTTGACCCTAACCTTAATCTGTGGACACAGCTTTTTGATTTAACAGGCACATCAAGAAGCGATGCCATTGCTTTTGCCCTTAATAATAAAGGTTACGTTGGAACAGGTTATGTGGGACCCGGAAGCACCGTGTATATTAATGATTTCTGGGAATATACTCCAGATTGGTATTCGGTAGGTAATATAAATGAATCCTCTATCGGAGTAAGCATTTATCCAAATCCGACTACCGACTATATTATCGTTAATACAAAAAAAACGAATGATGACATCTATGTTTCTATATATTCTTTAGAAGGACAAAAATTAATTCAAAACAGCACCTTGCATGGAACAAAGAGTATAGATGTTCGCTCATTTTCGCCCGGAGTTTACATGGTTCGCCTTGAACAAGGACATACCGTCGAATTCAAGAAAGTTGTGAAGGAATAAGTAGAAATTGGCTTCGTTATTTCACCGTTTCTAAAGATGGAGAAACCCCTTTCATAGGTACGTTTAAGTTTAGATTACTGGAAGAAAAACGGCAGTATATACAAAAGCTTGCTCCCTGAGGCAGGCTTTTTTTATGAATACTATTGACTCTTGACAAAGGCTCTAATAAAACTACTTTTATTCTTTAATAAACCTCTTAACACTCTCGTTTTTGGCAGTAACAAGTTTTAGCGCATACACTCCTGTTGCCAGTTTGCTAACATCAATTTGGTTTGTTTGCCCCAAGGTTTTCTGAATAAGAAGTTGCCCGTGCATAGAATAAATAAAAGCGGTAACACCCGTTTCTTTTGTTTCGATGCTGATATAATCTGTGGCAGGATTTGGATATATATTGATAAGCATATTAGGCTGCATCGTATTATCTATGCCATACCAACTTGGAGTGTATTCCCAAAAATCGGGGGTGTACGCAAACTGATCGGTTAGCCCGGAGCCAATAAATCCTCTATCGTTAATAAAAAAGGAAAATGCTTCGCAACGTCCCACTCCCGTCAAGTTGGGTATTTGAGTCCATGAATCCGTGGAGCGGTCATATTGATAGAAATCTTGCAAATAGGAATACCCATCGTTGCCGCTGCCCATATAACCATAATTCCCGATAGAAAAATAGCCTGCATACCATCGGGCAACACCCGGTAGATTGGCTTTTTGAGACCAACTATCACTTCCAATATTGTATTCCCATAAGTCCTTAAAATATGTAGTGCCATTCGTTCCCAAGCCAACATAAACGGTTCTTCCGGCAGCGTTAGCACCTATAGAAAAATAGGCACAAGCCCATCGGGCACCGCAGGTAATGTTATTTCGCTGCGTCCAGGTGTCTGTATTCGGATTATATTTCCATAAATCATCTAAAGCACCATTTACGCCGGAACCTCCTCCCACATAACCCATATTATTGGAGTTAAAACAAAAGGAAGCTGCTCTGGGCGAACCCGGAAAACTCGCTTTTTGAGCCCAAGTGTCCGAGGCGGGATTGTATTCATAAAAATCCGTATAATAAATGTAATTCCCATCCGGTTGCATAAAGGCACCCATTCCCACATAACATTTCGCATTTAACACAAATCCCATTAACCAGCGACGTTTCACCCCCGGGAAGTCTGCTTTTTGAGTCCATGTATTGGCAATTGGGTCATATTCCCAGGTGTCTTTAAAATGATCCACCCCTCCTTTGTAACCACAAAACACATAGCCCTTGGTTGTGGTAGCCATGCCTATGCCACTGCATCTTTCGGTACCGCCAAAATCTGCCTTTTGAGTCCAATACCCTTGCGCATAACTGCCAATGCCTGCGAATATCGTTAGCACTAAAATAAGTAATATCTTTTTCATAAGATGATGTGTTTGGGTTTTAAAATATGCTTTCTAATTACATCTGTGTTGTGATTATTTATGTAGAAGAAAGAATTGTTGCTAATTATTCAGCAAAGATAGGTAAAATAAAGATGATGTGTTTATAAAAGTTCACTTAAATGACAT
>CAIWVT010000243.1 GCA_903916135.1 uncultured bacterium | reverse complement strand
TATAATTAAATTCAAAAAAAATATAAAGCCATTAAAAGAACGGTTATGAAAAATTCATTTTAAGTTGCAAATATACGATTTATTTTTCAATAATATGGCATAATCAAAAAAAAAATGTTTTTTTGTTGAATTGTTCCATTGTTGAATTGTTCTATTGTTATTTGTGACACTTGTGCTTTCTATTGTGAAACTTGTGGTAAAAATTTTCTTTTTACCAAAATGGACTCACGACCTCCCGACCTCCCGACCTCCGGTACGGGACAGGTACGGTGCGGGACAGGTGAGGTACGGGACAGAACAAGGTGAAAAAACACAAAGAACACTATGTTTTCTTCAGTTTTCATCTTCCCATGTGTCCCTGCCTGACTGCGTCACGCAGGCAGGTATGTGCCTATGTGGTTTTTCTCTCTACATAGGGATTCATGGAGCTAAAGAGATTCACAGAGATGGTAGTGGCATTGGTATTTCTTTGTGCTGCCTAATGTCTTCATGTCTTTGTGAAATATATTTATTTTTACATTTTTTAGATAAAACTCAATTTTCTTTCGTATCTTTGCTAATCAAATAATAAACAAAAATGAGTATGTTCAACTGTTTGTAATTACTTTAATAGAAATAATATGAAAACATTGATGCTTTTATTATCCACGCTTTTGTTCATTCAAATCATTAATGGACAAAGCGTTCCATCGTCTTGCCTTGCACCCGACAGCATTATAAAGATGTATAAAACTGATGCAGACCAAATGGCAATAAGAAGAGTTTACCGCACGGGTTCATCCTTTATGGACAGCGTAAATATTCCTAAAACATGGTCCGACACTATTCTTCGAGCATTAATTGCAGTATATAATGCTACTTCATTACCAGCAAGAGATACTGTAATTACCATGGCAAATATTCACGCACTCCACACTCCATTTTTCCTAAATTTCTTTTATCTTAGTGCCGATTCAAATTCAACTTGGATGCAACAGTTAAAAGTCGGCAATCTGATAACTGGCAACGACACGATTGACCAATTAATTTCCAAATACCATTTAAGCATGAATCATTATTCAACTCATTTTAATTTATACGCTTATCACACTGTTACTTTTTATTCCGATAGCAATTACAATGCATCCGTTTTAGCAAGCTATTTTTTACCTGTTCATAAGGTATATTATTCAGAAACAAGCGGAGGTGGTGATGGCAATAATATATCAGATTCAATTTATTCTAATTATGTGGAACTCAATTATAGTTTAGGGTGGGGCGACTGTCCTTCCGGTTGTACTGCAAGAAGGACTTGGAAATTCCATGTTTATGATGATTGTAGTGTTGAATACATGGGTAGTTTTGGTCAATATCCAATACCTTCAAATTTAATTTCAACTATCAGGGAATATAAAAATGACATCAACATTTATCCAAACCCATTTTACGACAAAATATTTTTTGATTTTTATTCAAATGAATGTGAATTTAAAATAATAGATGTGTGTGGCAAAACTATTAGAAGTGGCACAATAAACGAACCTTATATAGCGAATCTCTCGGATGTTAAATCGGGTCTATACATTTTGCAGCTTATTAATAAAGACAATATTATTACAAGGAAAATAATCAAAGATTGAAGCCCACTGTGTAAAGTATGTTTCTAAGCATCCGCTTGGCAAATTTCATGCTGTGAACTTAGCGAACCAAAACCGTGTTTAAATGTATTTCTCTGAATATAAAAATGTATCAATATGAATATTTCTAAATTTATTTTATCACTCTCGTCAAAAGAGTTAGAAGAATTAAAAGAATATTTTCTCTCTGAAGAAGCAAATCAAAGAATAGATGCTGTGATGATAGCGGAAGCCGAAATGAATGGCAAACCTACCAGATTTTCAATTGAAGAATTCATAAGCGTAGCGAATTCAAGTGTTCGATTAAAAAACGTTCTATCAAAAGGTATTCTGGAAGGAAGATTCTTTTATTTGGATGAAATCACCAAGCAAAACTTTTGCGCCGCTCGAAATGCCGGAAAAAAGAGTTGGACAGAATTAGTATATGATGTTTACGAAGTGCTTAAACTGGATGAATATAAAATGTATCGTACATCCTTAGGACAACATTTTAAAATACAGGACAGCGTACAAATACCTGATTTAAAAAAAGAAAGATAGCAATATCGTAGGTGGAAGACCTTACATGGGTTTATCTTTCCAAATAATAAATGATGAAGATAGAGAAGCAATTTCATGAACACCTTAAAATAATAATGAATAATGTGAGTAATCTTTTGCAACAATAAAGGTAAAAATTTGTAACTTTGCACTTCTTAATCTGCTAAAGTTATGTATAGCAAAAAAAGCAAATAAAACAGACAAGCAAACACTCAAACATCTAAATTTATGAGCTATTCAGAAGAAATAAATAAAATTGATTTGCTTCAACAGGAAATAAATTCTTATGGGGAGTTGCGCGCGGATGTGAAAAAGAAAATCAACTATAAATTCCGTTTAGATTGGAACTATTACAGTAATAGTATGGAAGGCAATACACTCACTATGGATGAAACGCGTAGTGTGATGGTGGGCAACATTATCGTTAACGGCAAACCCATTAAAGATGTGTTGGAAATGAAAGGACACGATGAAGTGATTTCCGATATATTGAAGATAGGCAAAGGCATTCAAAGGATTTCTGAAGCAAAGATTCGTAACATACACAAAGGCATCATGCACGAAGAAGATGAATCGAAGAAGAAAAAAATCGGCAGTTGGAAAACCGAACCCAATTATATCTTCAATTACAAAAACGAACGCTTCGATTTTGCTTCACCGGAAGAAGTCCCTGAACGTATTCACGCGTTATTGAATAGAACTAATGCCGCCATTGATGCTATGCAGCAGAACAAAAAAGGAGCGCCACATCCTGTGGATGTTGCGCTTCAATTTCATTTAGATTATGTGCTTATACATCCCTTTTATGACGGCAACGGACGTACAGCTCGCGTGCTCACCAATTTGCTTTTGATTTCATTTGGGTTCCCTCCTTTTTGGATAAAAACCAATGAACGCAACATCTACAACCAATATATAGGCGACATACAAGGGTATGGAGGCAAGCCCGATTTGTTTTTTGAATTTGCTGCCGACAAGATATTGCGCTCGCAACAAATCATTTTAGATGCTATTTCGGGAAAAGACATTACAAGTAGTGAGGATTTCGATAAAGAAATTGAATTGCTAAAAAGAATGCAAAATCCTTCAACATCAAAAGATGTAAAAATAAAAAGTTCAAAACAAACAAGGCAGGCTATTTTGAAAGAAGTTTATTTCCCTTTGATTCAAAATTTGAACCTGAATTTATCAAAGCTTGATACACTCTTTAAGCAACATTCATGGATATATTTTGAAGAACCTAAAGCTCCTAATTTTGACATTCAAAAAATGCATCGTTTTGACTCAATATCAAGTACAATTAATTATCTTTTCACAGTATCAGATGAAAGCAATAGCTTTTACCAAAATTATAAAACTGCCTATTGGTTGTTGGAATACAGCGATAAAAATGATTTCAGTATGGAGGTATCTATAAAAATTTATTTTGATT
>CAIWVT010000242.1 GCA_903916135.1 uncultured bacterium | reverse complement strand
TTTAATTTTTCTGCCATTTGTTTTTGAACAAATGGCAACTATTTTAATTTTTCTGCCATTTGTTTTTGAACAAATGCCAACTATTTTAATTTTTCTGCCATTTGTTCAGTTATAAGTATCATCTTTTTTAATTATTTCGATACTTGTTCAGTATGTTTTAAAGATGTTTTTAAAAATAATATCATCCTCTATTCTCAATTACAAGCAATTATAAAAAATTATATAAGCCGTAACTATTGATTATGCAACCTTTTCAGAAAAAATATCGTCTTGTTTAGTACAGTTGTAGTAAATTTAAAAAATAAGATATAAAGTCATGGGTTATATTAGGAGTTTGCCAAAATCTGATGATGGTCGCGAATCAGCAATGACCACAGCAAAGAATTATAAGGACCTTGTAGGTCCAAGTGCGAACGTTTTGTCGGCAAGCAATTCGAGTTTGTTGGATGCGCATCAACCATTATTTATTCAATTGCGGAGTGCTTGCAGCGATGCTGAAGAAAAATATAAAGAAGCACAGACCCCATATAATCGCTTGTTGGAAAAATTGAAAAACAAGAGTTCGCACGGTTTGCAGTTGGTGAATTTCAAAATAGTTGATGAGGACGAAGGTTTTCCTATCACCGTACGCGTCATTTATAGGTTGCCTCTGAACGGTAATTTGCCCAAAATGCATACTGCACACCAAATCATGGCAGGCGCAGAGGATTTTATTCAGGGAGAAACCACACGTGTGAGTCGCGGCGAGACGGCATTGACAGATATTAAGTGGACCGAAGTGCAAGAAATGCTAAATAATTTGAGAGATATGAGTTTGGAAAAGGGGAATATGCTCTTAATTTTCAAAACTGCCTTAAGCGCATTGAAAGAGGAACGCAAGAAAGTGGATACCTTGATTAGCAATATGTGGGATGATATTGAACACGCTGTACAAGGCAAGTCCAAAGCTTCTCGGCATAAGATTGGCAAGATTTGGGGGATGACATTTGAGCACACTTCGGGCACTTGCACCATTAATGTGCATACCGAAGATGCGGATTCGCACCTTGATTTGGCAGGCGTTGATGTCCGCATTGGCGTTCCAGCCAAAAAACGCGGCACCAAGCGTAAAACCAATACGCGTGGGGCTGCTATCATGGAATCGCGCTATTTCAATGCGACTCATATCATTGCTACGCATATTTTGTACGAAACTTTAGCTCAAGAAATCAAGATAAAAGAAGGTGGCAATATCAATGTAACTTTAAAAATGAAGAAAAAAATTGTGGTGGAATACACTTAAACTAAGGAAGGATTGATGATGTAATTTTGGAATGTTTTGAAGGAACCTTTCAATTAATTTTCTTAGAAATTGATTGCAAATTAAAAAAAATCTTACCTTTGTAAAAAGAAATATTTATATGGAAACCATTAGCATTGAAATCTTAAATCCGAAAGCCAAACAACTCTTACAAGATTTGGCTGATTTGAACTTAATTTCGATTAAGCCCAAAATGACTTTAAACGATTTGCTCGAAAATATGCGAAAAGATGCAGACAGAGCACCCTCTTTGGAAGAAATTACTGCGGAAGTGGAACATGTAAGGAAAGCGCGATATGCAAAAAAGGCATAGAATAATCATTGACACAAACTTGTGGATCAATTTTTTGCTAAGCAAACAGTTTGTCTTTCTTGATATTTTACTAAACAAGAAGAAAGTTGTTTTACTTTTTAGTGATGAGTTGCTGAATGAGTTGTTGGATGTTGTACATCGTCCAAAATTGCATAAATATTTCTCAACTCAAGATATAGAAAACACTTTAGAAATAATTAATCGTCATGCTGAGTACATAAAAGTAACATCTCACGTAAATAATTGCAGGGATGAAAAAGACAACTTTCTATTGGCTCTTGCAAAGGATGGCTCCGCAGATTTTCTTTTAACAGGAGATAAAGATTTATTGATTTTAAAACGTTTTGATAGTGCCGAAATTATAACAATTGCGGAATATAAAGTATTGCAGCAACTTTAGTGCAAGAATTTCAAGTTATAGTTTACTTTATTCAGGTATAGAATTATATCTTTAGCTACAATTTCCAAGAGATAGCCCGTTGGCACGAGCGCAAGGGATGGTAGCGGATAGCTCGGCATGGAGCGTTAGCGGAATGGCGACTATGAGCGGACAGCCCGACCCCCGTTTT
>CAIWVT010000241.1 GCA_903916135.1 uncultured bacterium | reverse complement strand
GTTTGCCGGATTCGATTTCAAATTCTGGATTCGCTGGACATTGGCAAGCCACAGAAATTTGGCTGGACCCTGGAGCGGACCTCATACGCAGACAATAGCGTAGCCCTCCTACTCATCCGACGACATACTCCAAAAAAGCGACACGGTGGTCGGATGAGTTTTTTTAAATATTGTTGGGGAGTAGATAAAACAACAAGCTTGACCCAAGCAGGCATCATATATTGGGGCTTATCCCGACAAGGTTATTGTCGAAGCCTATCCCGACAAGGTTATTGTCGGGGCTTGTCCCGACAAGGTAGTTATCGGAGCCTGTATCGTCCTAAAAAAAGTTTACACTTTTTGATTAATAATCCTGTTGCAAATTTACACTTTTAAATTAATCCTGAATACGCTTTACAAATATTTTTTACTTTTGCATTACCGATGAAAGCAGAAGTGAGCTCTGCTGAGGAGCAACTCACCAGGAAATAAATCGGTGGCAGACGAAGTAAATCGTTTGACAGAGCCAATCATAGAAGCTTGGCTCTTGTTTTTTGTTATTTACATCATCTGCCATAATGCCTTAAAAAAACCTTTTTATATTTTCATATTTACCTCCTTTTTCTTATTTATTTTGTAATAATTTTTCCATCGTTTAGTTAATTCACCACTTTTTTGATGAGCTTCAAATGGTTTTAGATAATCAATGCTGCTATGTGGTCGCAGATGATTATAGGTGCTGCAAGCCATTGCTGTGGCTTCTTGAGCCGTTTTAAAATCGCAAAATACTTCTTCTAATAGTTCTGTTTTTAATATACCGTTTACCCGCTCTGCAATAGCATTTTCTAATGGATCTCCATTTTCAGTCATAGATATTTTTATGTTATTATCTTTCAATAGCTTTACATAATCATCGCAACAATACTGTACCCCTCTATCACTGTGATGAATCAAATTGGTAATTACCGGATAGCCTTTTAGTGCCATCTGTAATGCCTTCAATGGTCCTTTTGCTGATAAATCTACACTCAAATAAAAACCAACAATTTTATGGCTGTAAGCATCCGTAATAAGTGACAAATAAGCAAATCCTTTTTGCAAGCGAATATATGTAATATCGCTTACCCACAACTGATTTGGAGCTGTAGGAATAAACCCTTTAATAATATTGGGATACTTCTTAAACCGGTGCCTAGATAGTGTTGTCACACAGCCTTTTCGTTTGCGTTTTTTAATCAGCAAACCTCTTTCTGCCAACAAATTAAACATCGCATCTCTTCCAATCTGAAATCCATGTGCTTCAAGAAACTCTTGCATTTCGTGCAATAATTTACGAGTTCCTGATCCCTTTAGATACTTACGATAACGCAGTACTTCTTCAATAATAATATCTGCTTCATAAGCTTTCTTTTGAATACTTTTAATGCCCTGATAGTAGGCTTGCCTACTGTAACCAAGCAGTGAACAAAGGTCGTTTGTACAACGCGGACTCCTTTGTTCTACTTTTTCAACTACTTGGTACCAGATTTTTTTCTTATGCTGATTTTGAATTGTTCTTCAGCAATATCAATCATAGTATTAAGCAATTCATTATGTAGTTTTGCTCTACGTAATTCTTCCTGTAGTGTTTTTAAATCACCTGGAACTGCTTGTTCTGTTACGCCAGTTTGCTTTTTTGTTTTCGACATGGAAATTCCTTTAAATTCATTTACCCACAAATGTATAATTCTAAAATCAATTCCATGCTTTTTTCCTAAATTTCGGTACGATATTTCGCCCATCATGTACTCAGCTATTATAGCCTCTTTCTCTTCTTCTGTTCTTAATGTTTTTTTCATCTCTTTTACACTTTATAAGTGTAAACCTATTTCAGGACAATACAGTATGTAGTGGATGCCTATTACCCGGGTCAAGCTTACACCTACGAATGGCCCTCTGCCCGCGGTGCTGTAGCTTGGTGGTATAGTGACGATGTTGCTCCAACTTTCACCCATGACACCCTTGTTGACCCCTTATATGTAGCAACAGGCACCGCTGCAGCTACCTACTATGCCCTCACGATTGCATCTCCAGCGAGAGGAACTGCCTCTGATGGCACCAACATCGGCGCTTGGCAAATACCTGCAGTTCATAATATAACCCTCGACACGTATTTCAACACTATTCAAGGCGCCATTGATGCAGCAAATGCAGGCAACACTATCGAAGTATCATCAAAGTATAACAAAGCTTTAGGCGAAACCTTCCCCATCATAGTCAACAAGGCAAATCTTATCATAAAGGGAGCCAAGTATGGCGTTGACCCAACCGCATCAGGAGCGCGTACAGATACAACGCAGGAATCAAGGATAACAGTCAGCGGCTCTTCAACCGTAATGAGGATAACCGCCACAGGAGTTACGGTTGATGGATTCAGAATAGCCAACACAGCAGGCACTACCGGCACCGGCATATTAGTAGATTTGTCAGGAGCCGCATTAGGCGATTATGCTATTATCAGAAATAATGTACTTCGAAGTTTTACTATGGGCGTTAACCTTAACACATCCAATAATAACCAAGTAAGCTATAACGATGCCAGTGGCTGCTCTTATGGGATACAAATCTACAGTGCCAGTAATTCAGGTCTCCCAAGAGGAAGCTACAACAGAATTGAAAGCAATCTGCTGAACAATAATGGCGGCTATGGAGTATATGCTTTTAAGGCTTACGCCGGAATATCTCCATTAATGACCGGCAATGTTATCACAAAAAATACTATAGGCGAATGTAGTCAACAAGCTATTTACCTTCGGGATAATATAAATGGCGAAATCTCTGCCAACACTCTCAACCATAACAAGCAAGATGCCATTATGCTGAATTCATGCGACGATATAGTTATAAAAAACAATGTTGTAACGAATAATATATGGAGCTCACCTTATGCAACATGGTCTCATTCCGGTATCTTTATTCAGGGTTCTGCGAATCATATTAATAATAATATAAGTGTCATTAACAACATAATAACCGGCAATAGGATTGGAGTTTATGTAGAAAACGCATGTACCAACATAACCATAAACAACAATAACCTATCCGGCAATGTAGCTCCAAGTGGTGTAGCTTCCCCAAAAGATTATGGACTTTATAATGTTGCATCACCTGCTACCACCGTAAATGCAAGCTGCAATTGGTGGGGAACTACAGTTCCTTCCGCTGTTGCAGCTCTCATTTATGGTTCGGCTACCTACAGTCCATATTTGAATGTCGCTACGGATGCTTCTTCTGACATTGGTTTCCAGCCTACATTGCCCTGCACAGGTTCGTGCAATCTCATTGTTTCTATTAGTTCCACCAATGTTTCATGCCCTGG
>CAIWVT010000240.1 GCA_903916135.1 uncultured bacterium | reverse complement strand
TTTAATGTTTATAGAACATTTCAATACACAGTTTTTTAAGTCCCGTAGGGACGAAATATTATTTAACCGGACAACAATGATTATTAAGAAAGAAAAAAACAATTTTTCTATCCTCGACATGCAACCTTTTTACTTTTTCACGTTTTTAGTATAAAGCTCTGATAGATGAATTCAAAAACCGAAAACCATAACGACAATCCTACCTTGTTGCTCAGCCAATGCAGGCGTGGCGAATCGAGTGCGTTAAAGAAGTTATACCTATTATATATAAAGGCAATGCTCAACATCAGCATGAGAATTGTAAACAATAAAGATGAGGCGGAAGATGTCTTACAAGAATGTTTTCTCAAAGCATTTCAAAACATCCATCAGTTTGAAAGCGAAAAAGACTTTGCTGCGTGGTTGAAACGTGTGGTGGTGAATCGTTCTATAGACATCCTGCGGAAGCAGAAAAAAGAAAACATCCTTTATTTTGATGAAGTGGCAGATATAGAAGACGAAGCGGAAGAAGAAAACGTGGTGTACGATATAGAAACCGTTAGAAGCTGCGTTCAACAATTGCCCGATGGGTATAGAATTGTGCTCACACTTTTTTTGTTTGAGGATTATAGCCACAGCGACATCGCCACGCTGTTGAACATCTCCGAAGGCACTTCGAAATCGCAATACAGCCGTGCAAAAAACAAATTAATCACACTCATTAAAGCAAAAACCCTGAGCCATGTATAATAATATCGAACAATTTATAAAAACCAATCTTGAAGAAATGAATACGTTAGAACCTTCTCCAAATTTATGGAATGTTATTGAAACAAGTCTTCCGAAGATGCCACTGATTAAGAGCAAGTTTTCGTGGCTGAAATATTTTATTTTCGGCGCATCGGTCGTTGCCGTGATTGTGTATTTCAAAATGAGCAACACCGCTGCTGATATGCCAAGTGTTGAGCACAATGCAAACCAACAGGCTCAATTGCCAAGCATCACGCACAAAACTATTGCGGCGAACGAAGCGAAAACAGCAAGCCAAAACGGCGGGCAGTTTCAAAAGAATAAGGATAATAGCGCGCCTGCTACTTATCCGGCATCAGATACCCTTGAAGCTAACACGACTATCCCGTCAAAACCGCTTGCCACGGAAAGCAAATTTTCTAAAATAGATAAAGGTACTTCGCCTATCAACAAAAAAAATAGTAATACCAAGAAAAAAACGGAAGCGGCAACCAAAACTACTGCTACAGCAAGCCACGATGTCTCCTCTCGACCTGCTGCAAAAGCAAAAAGCAATGCTCCACCTGTTGTGAAACAGAAAACGCATACAAAAACCGCAAATCTCAGAGATACCCTGAAGCAATCCTTGAAGATAGACACGCTATTTTCGGGCATCAAACGCCTTGAGATTAACAGTCCGTTTGATGTAAATGTGAATGGCAATGAGAGAACCACCATTGCATTCAAAGCAGATATAAGTTGGAAAACAAAGGGATGGGTTGTCAAGAAAGCTGTATATGAACTAAAATATGAACGACAAGATACGGTGTTGAAACTATCTGTGATAGGTGGAAATACGGTTGTTCTTGTAGGCTCTTTCGAGTCGAATGGCATATTGAACTTTGAAGTGCCCAAAACAACGAATGTTATTATTGATGATTCTTATGGCGATGTCAATGCAGTTGGATTAGAGGGGAATATCTGTCAAATAAAAAACAGTTCGGGCGATGTGCATCTGAACAACATGCATACCAATGTTACAGCGAAACTCAGCTATGGCGACCTCACAGCGCAAAATATCCAAGGAGCAAATTGTGAAATTCAGAATAGTTCGGGCGATGTGCATCTGAACAATATCAATGCTAACATGACGGCGAAACTTGCTTATGGCGACCTCATTGCACGAAACATCAAAGGAGCCACTTGCGAAATTCATAGTAGTTCGGGCAATGTAACCTTAGATACTCTCAATGCCGATTTGACAATCAAGATGAATTATGGTGATTTGTCTGCAAAAAATATCCAAGCTAAAACCAGCGATATTCAAAACAGTTCGGGCGATATGCTGCTCGACAACATCATTGCAGATTTGAAAATCACTCAAACATTTGGCGATATCACCCTGAAAAATATCGTGGGCAACATCACAGCCAATTCAAGTTCGGGTGATATTTCAGCCAATAGAATAAGCGGAAACATGACTACCCTGACCTCAATGGGCGACCAACATTATCAAAACCTGCAAGGCAACATACATAGTAATAGCACTTCAGGAACAATCAGAATAGTGGATATGAAAGGCGATGCCCTGATAGCTTCGACTTTCGGAGATGTTATGCTCGAAAATTTCACGGGAAATCCTTCCATTGATGTGAAATCGGGAAGCATCACAGGTAAACGAATTGAATTGACCGATAGTTTAAATGTGAAATCCACTTATGGCGATATAAAAATGGATATAGTGAATGAATACAACAGTTTGAGTTTCGACCTGCTGACTGACAATGGCACGATTACGATTGACAAAGATGGGCAAAAAATGAGAGAAGCAGAAAGTTTGAAACTGACCAATGGCAAAATCCATATTAAAGGATATACCGCCTCTGGCGACCAAACATATAAGTGATACCATTCCTAACGGGGAGTGGTTTTCCGCAGAGGGGGCAGATGGACGCGGATGGTGGAAAACCACGGAGACCCCGACCTCCCGACTTTCAATACGGGACAGGTATGGTACGGGACAAGACGGAGAACTCTAAGAAACACTAAGAAGAATTATACAATTATACAATGATATAATTTATTTGTAAAGGTTTTGTGTTCCTTGTGTTTTTTACCTTGTCCTGTCCCATAAAAAAGTACTTTTAATTATGATATAAAAAAAATTGTAACT
>CAIWVT010000239.1 GCA_903916135.1 uncultured bacterium | reverse complement strand
TGGAAGAAAATGAAGTACGTTATGAAGAATTTCAATGCGAAGATGCAGAATATTTGCTGGTAGCATTTGGATCAAGCGCACGTATTTGCCAAAAATCTATGGATATTGCAAGAGCAAAAGGAATTAAAGTGGGGCTTTTTCGTCCAATCACACTGTTCCCATTTCCAAAAAAACCACTATTTGATTTAGCTGGGCAGGTCAAAGGCATATTGACCGTTGAGATGAACCTCGGACAAATGGTTGAAGATGTACGTTTGGCAGTTAATGGAAAAGTGCCCGTTGAACATTACGGTCGTTGCGGCGGAATTATTCCAAACCCAGAAGAAGTTGTAAAGATGTTAGAAACTAAAATTATAGGAGCATAACAAATGGCAGAAATTACAAGAGAAGATATTATTAAACCCGAAAATCTGGTTTATAAAAAAACCGACCTACTTGTTGACAAGGCTTTAAGCTATTGTCCAGGCTGCGGTCATGGTACAGTACATCGCATGTTGATGGAAGTTTTGGAAGAAATGGGAATACAATCCCAAACTATTGGAATAGCTCCGGTGGGCTGCTCCGTTTTGGCTTATGAATTTTTAGATATTGATATGCAACAGGCTGCACACGGACGTGCTCCTGCCTTAGCTACAGCTATCAAAAGACTCATGCCCGAAAAATATGTGTTCACGTATCAAGGAGATGGCGATTTAGCTGCCATTGGCACTGCTGAAACCATTCATGCTTGCAACAGAGGAGAAAATTTCGTTATTATTTTTATCAATAATGGTATATATGGTATGACAGGCGGACAAATGGCTCCTACAACACTGCCTGGAATGAAAGCTTCAACATGCCCGTATGGTCGCGACACCGAAATCATGGGAAATCCTTTAAAGATTACCGAATTGGTTGCTACCCTCCCAGGAACATGTTATGTAACCCGTCATTCTGTTCACACTCCTGCTAATGTTCGTAAAACAAAAAGAGCAATTCGAAAAGCTTTTGAATTTTCATACAACAAAAAAGGATTATCATTTGTTGAAGTTGTTTCAAACTGCAATTCAGGATGGAAAATGACTCCCGTACAATCCAACAAATGGATGGAAGAAAACATGTTTCCTTTCTATCCACTTGGCGATATTAAATTTCCTGCTGCCGAATAAGTAAAATTTTTGATTTAAGATTTATGAATTGAGATTTATGGACTAAATCGTTTGATTTGCAATTTAATCTAAGGAACAATGAATAAGGATGATTTACTTAAACGTACGCGATCTTTTGCAATAAGAGTTTTTAAACTCGTAGATTGTTTTCCAAAATCAATAGCTGCAAAGGTTATAGCATATCAATTATTAAAATCTTCTTCATCAGTGGCAGCAAATTACAGAGCTGTTTTGCGAGCAAAATCAACCGATGACTTTGTAAACAAATTGAAAGTCGTTCTTGAAGAAGTGGATGAAAGTAATTTTTGGCTAACATTTATGCTTGACATCGAACTGATAAACTCTAAAAAAACCGAAGTTGAATCTTTAGTAAAAGAATCCGATGAACTCACAGCAATATTCACAAAATCAGTAATAACTTTAAATCAAAAAAAAATAAATAAAGAATCTAAAATCACAAATTAAAATTCTAAAATCTAAAATCTAAATTCTCAAATCTCAAATCTCAAATATAAAATAAAAACCATGACAGAAGAAATAATCATAGCCTGTTTTGGAGGACAAGGTGTTTTATCCATGGGTAAAATACTTGCTTACTCCGGTATAATGCAAAATAAAGAAGTCAGTTGGATGCCTTCCTACGGTCCCGAAATGCG
>CAIWVT010000238.1 GCA_903916135.1 uncultured bacterium | reverse complement strand
TTCAATTCAATTTTATCATTATAATTATCTGCATTTTCATATTTCGCTCCTTTTCGATCTACATCTGAAACAAATTCTTTATCCTTTTCCTCTTTGCGTTTCTGACTGTCATTATAGTTCTGGTCAACTTCGTCAGGCTTTTCCACATTGATAAACTTGCCCGTGGTGGTAAACTGTATTTCTGCTAAAGGTGGAGGCAATTCTTTGCTACGTTTGTCATACATTCTGATAAAAATGGTTTTATCTTTTGGTTGACTGACTAATTCAATCGTTTTTATTTTGTAGGTTCTGTAATTCGATTTCAAATAATCTACTGCCATTTGAATCAAACTTTCTTCCGCTTGCTCTATTCTGGTTTCTAACCAAACACCCTCTTTGGTAAACGTCATCTGCCCTGCTCTGCCTGCTATACTATATTTCACAATATATTTCTTATCTTTAAGATACCAAACGGTGCCTGCGGCTTTTTTAGCCTACTTGTATAATAGCTTTTTATGACAGCAGGAACTTTAGCAGCAGCCACAACATCTTTGTCGCCATCACCAGTCTTTTGCGGAACTTCGGCAACTTCTTCTTCATCTTTGTTGCCTTTCTTCACCTCCTGCTTGGGTTCTTTCTTCACTTCTTTCTTTTGATCTTGTTTGGCATCTTGTTTCTGATCTTGCGTCTCCTCTTGTTTCGCATCTTTTTTCTGGTCTTGCTTTGCATCTTGCTTAGCATCCTTTTTTTGGTCTTGCTTTGCATCTTGCTTAGCATCCTTTTTTTGGTCTTGCTTTGCATCTTGCTTAGCATCCTTTTTTTGGTCTTGCTTTGCATCTTGCTTTTGCTCATTGTCGGCTTTGTTCTTTTCAGGATCGCTATTCTTTAGCAACTTACCTGTTAAGTCGTACTGTAGTTCTATGGGAGTATCCTGAGTATATCCTTGTTTTTTTAACATGATATAATAATACGTTTCGCCACCACTTGTTTTCTGCAATTCGGATACGGAAATCACATAATCTTTATTGCGATAGTTGTCTTTGAAATACGTAAGAATTGGACTCGGGAGTTCTTTTTCGTCAACTTCGTATTTAGTAATAATCCATAGTCCCTTACTGTTAAAATCAGCTTCCCCAACTTGATCGCTTAGTTTGAATTTTGCCGTATAGATATCCGCGTTCAACTCCCACGATGTTATTGTGGCATCCGGAAATTTATACTTGAAACTGATGAGCACATCCTCTGGAACTTTATCATCGTTAATTTTTTGAGCGGAAACGCTTCCCAGAGCAAGAAATAAAAAGGCGATAAGAAATAATTTTTTTGTTTTCATTATGTTGTGTGTTTATAAATTAAATGTTTGTTTTCTATTAGGTCCCAAAGATAATAAGGAAATCTTTACGTTGATATTTTTTTCGATAAAAGTAATATAATTTTTTAATTCCTTCGGTATTTCGGCAATATCTTGAATGGTATCCACCGCTTGATTCCATCCCTGAACCTCATCATAAACGGGTTCTATAGTACTTTCGTTTACATCGAACGGCAAATAGGTGATGTTCTCCTTGTTGATAGTGTATGAATTGGCTGCTTTAAGCGTTTGGAAACTGCTCAACACATCGGCTTTTGTCATCACGAGGTCTGTAACACCATTGATCATCACAGCATATTTGAGTGCTACCAAGTCGAGCCAACCGCAACGGCGCGGTCTTCCGGTGGTGGAACCAAATTCGTTTCCAATTCTTTGGAGTTTTGCTCCGGTGCTATCAAATAGCTCTGTTGGAAAGGGTCCGCTACCCACGCGGGTGCAATACGCTTTGAAAATCCCATATACTTTTCCGATTATTG
>CAIWVT010000237.1 GCA_903916135.1 uncultured bacterium | reverse complement strand
CCGCACATGTACCTGTCCCGCACATGGAATGTCGGGAATGTCGGGATGATGCAATTATACAATTATATAATGACATAATGATGCGATGGTGCAACCTGTCCCGCACATGTACCTGTCGGAATGATATAATGGTGCGTCAATTTCAAAAAAAATGTTGAAAATAATGCAAAGAAAGTAAAATCTTATGATGGCAAACAAAATTCTGTTTACAAGATTATCTTCTGACAGCCGTTCGTGTTGATGGTGTTTCCATGCGTATCAACGGGGTTTCTGTCGGCGAAGATGCCATTTCAACTCAAGTTTATATTTCTTTCTAAATTAATCACGAACTTTAAATGCAAAGCATTAATGCTGTTCGACATTGCAATTTGACACCTATTGCGATCAACGCAAAGAAAGCATTATAATTGAAAATTATTATCGTCAGAGATGAATTTTTCATCACAACGAATGGGGTTGGAATCAATTCCAAATGATTCATCCATAAGGACTATGGACAATACTAATGTGCTCCTGAGTTTATCAGGTGTCTTAAAAAAAATCGTGTTACTTGCCTAAACTTCTGATTAGGCAGTCGAACAAAATTGCTATGGCGTAGGCTTCACTAACAGTTGAACGTTGATAGCATTAAACCCTTTCTGTCCGCGTTCCACTTCATACGTCACCCTGTCATTTTCTTTTATACTGCCTACATGACCATTAATATGAGTAAAAATGCTTTCGTTGGTGTCGTCTTCTTTTATGAATCCGTACCCTTTTGAGGTGTTAAAATAGGTAACAGTACCTTTTCTTTGCACTTCCACCACATCGAAATTCCTGTTTTTTGTGATGCTAATTTCAATGTCTTCCGCATTGATTTGAATTTTGTTTTTAGGGTCGGGAGGCGTTGATGTCAGATTGCCATTTTCATCCACATAAGCAATCATACTTTCCATACCACCGGTGCCCGAATTTGCTTTCCGTTCCTCTTTTTTCTTCTCTTTATCTTTCTTTTTCTTCAGTTTTATCTTTTCTTTTTCAATTTTATTAAACTTTTCATTAGATTTTGCCATATATATTTATTGTTTAGTTTGTTTTTGCGTGTAATTAAATTGCTGTAAACCATTAGCTTTAGAGAAGTAAATCGCGAAATAAATCGTGCCATTACATCCTTTCAATCGTCTATGCAAAGATAATAGAAAAATTCGATATAAGATATTTTGAGTAGTATTTTTTTAAATATTTTTACGAAATGTCTTTTTATATCTATTCGCAACCTGCAATTTTGGAAATATAATGACAATAAATCCTCTTCTTTTTCCGTTTGCCAAAAAAAATCATGCTTCTTTTCGCCTGACTTTTTGGGGGTTTTACATGAAGAAATATGCAGTTAGTAGATTTTATTAAAAAAAAACGTCCATTATAAAGGAAGTTGTGTAATTTTACATCGAATTTCAACAGTAAATTTCTCATGATTAATAACCAAAAAAATGATTAAACAATGAAAAAAATTATCTTTATGATTATGGCATCGTCCATTATGTTGTTTTCAGCCTGCAATCAAGGCAAGAAAAACACCATCAGCAATCCTCTTCTGAACGAGTACACAACTCCATTTCAGGTTCCTCCTTTCGACAAAATTGATACTACTCATTTTATGCCTGCTTTTGAAGAAGGCATGAAACAGCATGATGCCGAAATTCAAGCTATCATCAACTCCAAAGACGAGCCGACATTCGAAAACACTATCCTAGCTTTTGACAAAGCGGGTCTGTTGCTTACCAATGTCGGTAGTGTGTTTTTCAACATCGCGCAAGCAAACACTAATCCGCAGATTCAAGCCATTGAACGAAAAATTAGTCCATTATTGTCAAAACATAATGATGATATAGTGATGAATGCGAACTTGTTCAAACGCATCAAAGTGGTTTACGACAAACGCAAAGAAATGAAGCTTGACGACCAACAAATTCGTGTGGTTGAGAAATATTATCGCGATTTCGATCGTTTGGGAGCTAATCTTCCACAAGATAAACAAGAAAGCTTGAAAAAGATTAATTCAGAATTGTCAACTCTTGGGTTGAAGTTTGGAGAAAACCTTCTTGCTGAAAACAAAACTTTTCAAATGGTGGTTGATAATGTAAAAGACTTAGATGGTTTGCCCCAGTCGAACATTGATGCGGCAGCCGAAGCCGCCAAAGAGAAAAAGATGGAAGGCAAATACATATTCACCATTGACAAACCTACCTTGCTTCCATTTTTACAATTTTGCAAGAATCGCGCTTTACGCGAAAAACTTTATCGCGGATATTTTATGAAAGGCGATAACAATAATCAGAATGATAATAAGGAAACCGTAATTAAAATTGCCAACCTTCGGGTGCAGAGAGCACAATTGTTAGGATACAAAAGCTTTGCAGCTTATGTGATTGATGATAATATGGCAAAGACTCCCGAAAAGGTTGATGAGTTTTTGATGAACTTATGGAAGGCTGCATTGCCCATGGCTAAAAATGAAGTAGCGGAAATGCAAAAGATTATTGATAAAGA
Organism: uncultured bacterium; assembly: GCA_903916135.1. Classification (GTDB taxonomy): domain Bacteria; phylum Bacteroidota; class Bacteroidia; order Bacteroidales; family CAIWKO01; genus CAIWKO01. The sequence continues at coordinate 7,825 of CAIWVT010000237.1, read as the reverse complement.
AGGGGGCAAATTCAAATTAGCACCTTGGGATTGGTGGTATTATTCTGAAAAAGTTCGTAAAGAAAAATACGATTTAGACGAAGCCCAATTAAAACCTTATTTTAGCTTAGCAACTGTGCGCGATGGTATGTTTTCTGTGGCTAACAAACTGTATGGAATCACCTTCACTAAGATGACCAATTTGCCCATCTATCAAGCCGACGTTGAAACGTTTGAAGTAAAGGAAGCCGATGGAAAACATTTAGGCGTAATTTATTTCGATTATTATCCACGCGAATCGAAAAGGGGAGGAGCTTGGTGCACCAGTTTCCAAAGTGCAGGATGGCGAGATGGTAAAAAAGTGGATCCTATTGTTAGCATAGTATGTAATTTTACCAAACCTACTAAAGATACTCCTTCTTTGCTCACTTGGGACGAAGTGGAAACCTTATTTCATGAATTCGGACATGGTCTTCACGGATTGTTTACCGATGGAAAATACAATCGTACAGCAGGTGTAGTTCCGCAAGATTATGTGGAAATGCCCTCACAATTCATGGAAAACTTTGCTTCAGAGCCCGAAGTGTTGAAAATGATTGGCAAACATTATAAAACAGGTGAAGTTATTCCTGATGCATTGATTCAGAAAATTCAAAATAGCGGAAAGTTCAATCAAGGTTTCATCACTATTGAATATTTGGCAGCTTCTATTTTAGATATGGATTATCATAATTTGACAACTCCTGATTTCAAAAATGTGAATGAATTTGAGAAAGCTCAAATGGATAAAATCGGTTTGATTCCTGAAATTCTTCCTCGCTATCGCACCACCTATTTCTCTCATATTTGGGATGGCGGGTATGCTGCAGGATATTATGTTTATATTTGGGCAGCAGTCTTGGATGCTGATGCTTATAGTGCGTTTAAAGAATCGGGCAATATCTATAATAAAGAACTTGCTGCTAAATTCCGTACAAATTGTTTGCAAGATGTTGGAAGCGGAGAAGGTATGGATCAGTACCGCAAATTCCGTGGAAAAGATCCTTCAATTGAACCATTATTGAAAAAACGTGGATTAAACTAATATCTACAACATATTAAGAGGCTTCGACACAATCGAAGCCTTTTTTATTGTCACGATTTTAAGAAAAATAGTATCTTTGTCGAATCAATCTAAATTTAATCTTGAATACTACATCTCAAAATAATGTAAACATCATGACCGAACGCGACTTTGAAGTGCTTTTTAAAGCGCATTTCAAAGGCTTGTGCTTTTTTGCGCAACGTTATGTGAAGGATAATGAGACAGCGAAAGAAGTGGTTCAAGATGCTTTTTTTGCATTGTGGGAGAAACGAGATTCCATTGATTCTGAAAAATCCATACGTTCGTATTTGGGCACGTCGGTGTATAATAAATCACTGAATTATCTTCGAGATAATAAAAAGTTTGATAAAGATATTTTAGTTGCCGAGCACTTGTATCCTGAGTCAGGACTTGAATATTCCGATACAATGGTTACGAAAGAAATAAAAAATTTGATAGAGGTTTCTATACAAGAATTGCCCGAAAAATGCAGGGAGATATTTGTGATGAATCGCTATGAAAACATGAAATATCAAGAGATTGCAGACCAACTTAGCATCTCCGTAAAAACCGTTGAAGCTCAGATGTCGAAAGCTTTGCAGCACATGCGTGTTCGATTGGCGGAGTATGTAACGGTTTTGCTGATACTAATAGAATTGGGTTTTAGAAAATAAAATATGAAATCATATAAGGGTAAATCAATAGTTATGTGTATAATAGTTGCACGGTAATCAATGGAACAAAATCCAACATATTATATTGACCTAATTAGTAGGTATTTTTCAGGGGAAACTTCTTCTGATGAGCTGCTAATTTTGCGTGATTGGCATGCTCAGGATAAGGCAAACCAACAAATGTTTGATGAATACAATAAGACGTGGCAGCATATTGAGAAGCATAAAATAGAAAATGCGATTCAGGTTGATGATGAGTGGCAGCAGTTTCAAAGTCGGGTTGCTACGGAATCGGATGCTGATCCCAAGATAATAAAACTTCATCCGGAGTTGAAGCCTGCCAAGAAATCGTATCTATCGCTCATGAAGTATGCTGCGGTTTTTGTCGTTGTGGCATTGTCGTCCATATTTTTGTTTCGATATATGTATCGTCCGCAAGAAAAAGTCATCACTGCTTCAAATCAAATGATGGAAACGACTTTGGCGGATGGCTCTGATATTACATTGGGGGTTGGTTCTACAATAACGTATCCTAAGAAATTTAAAATAGACAAACGCCGGGTTAAGCTTTCAGGCGAAGCATATTTCAATGTAAAGCATATCGAAACCCAACCTTTTCTTGTGAGTGCGGGTGACGTCCGTGTGGAGGTGTTAGGGACTTCTTTTTATGTGAACACCAACGCTGTGAACAATAATGTGGAAGTGGTGTTAACGTCCGGCAAGGTGGCGGTGTATTATAAAGACAATCCGAACGAATGCACGGTGTTGAATCCGGGCGAAAAAGCCTTAGCTTCTTTGGTTGGCAAAAAGATTGTTAAGACCAAGAACGATGACAAAAACTATATGGCTTGGAAGACCAAAAAGATTGTCTTTACTGATGATCCGCTCAACATCGTGGTGCCCCTGTTGAACAAAGTGTATCGCTCAGATATCAAATTGACAACAAATTCCATTGCTGATTGCAGAATTACTGCTACTTTTGATGCCCAATCGCTCGACGCTGTCCTGAATGTGCTTAAAGAAACATTGGATTTGAACGTCGCGCGAAAAGGAAATACTATTGAAATATCAGGTAAGGCTTGTAAGTAAATTCTTCTGAACAATTTGATACACATTAAACAAACATATCGTTTTTTGCTTTTAGTGCTGTGCTTAGTGGCGACCACTGTGGCTACTGCACAGAACCTTGAGCAAAAAATCAGCATCAAGGCGAAAAACAAACCCCTTGGTGAGGTCATCCTTCAAATTGGTCAGTTAGCTCAAATCAATTTTTCGTATAGTTCGCAGTTGATTCCTGTGGAGAAAAAGGTCAGTATAAAAGCCTCCCGCAAATCGGTACGCGCCATTCTCGACGAACTGTTTAAAAACAACGGCATTGAGTATGTGCTTGTGGAAAATCAGGTGATATTGAAGTTGGGTAAGAAAGCCATTACGGAGGATAATGTTAAACCTGCGAAGCCCGAGCAACAAAAGTTTACCCTCAGCGGATATCTGAAAGACCAAGCTACAGGCGAAGTGCTGATTGGCGCTTATGTCTATGCCAAAGGGACCAACATGGGTACCACTGCGAACGAATATGGCTATTATTCGCTCACGATGCCTGTCGGTAATTACAGTCTGATTTTCTCTTTTATTGGCTACAAAAGCATCAATGAAGAGATAGCGTTGAAGGAAAACATAAAACTCTCCAAAGAGTTGGAGTATGCCAAAACCGAAATCAAGGCGGTGGAGATTTCGGCAAGCACCAACGAAACTCCTTTGTCGGTTGCGCCCATGAGTGCCCTGAAACTTTCTCCGAAGGAACTCGCGCAGTTGCCCGGATTTGTCGGCGATATTGATATAATTAAGTCCTTGCAATCTGTGCCGGGCATTAAGACTTATGGGGATGGTTCGGCTTTGTTTTATGTGCGCGGCGGCAACAGCGACCAAAATCTTATCCTCGTAGATGATGCGCCCATCTACAATCCTTCGCATCTTTTTGGCTTTTTTTCTGCTTTGGCACCCGATGCCATCAACGATGCGGAAGTGTATAAAGGCGATTTTCCTGCTAAGTATGGCGGCAGGCTCTCTTCGGTGATTGACATCAAGATTAAGGAAGGCAATATGAAGAAGTTTGGCTTCGGCGGCAGCGTGGGTCCTTACACTTCCTATCTTTCGTTGGAAGCGCCTATCAAGAAAGACCGTTGCTCCTTCTTTGTGTCGGGCAGAACTTCCACGCTGTTTTGGCTCAAATATCTTCAAGATAAAAATAGAGTCGTGAAGTTGAATTTTTTCGATGTGAATGCAAAGATAAACCTCAAACTGAATGATAACAACCGCTTTTACCTTTCGTTCTACGCCGGTCAGGATAACTACACCCGACTGCCCCAAACCTCCGTCAGCACTTTCGGACTTTCGTGGAACAATCTCTTAGGAAGTTTCCGTTGGAATCATATCTTCAACGCCCGTCTGTTTTCCAACACTACCATATATTATAGTCAATACAACTATTTTTTATATCTCTCCAAAGAAGAAAAAAACTATTGGAAGTCGGCTATTGCGGAACTTGCCCTGAAGTCCGATTTCTCTTTCTTTCTGAATACCGACAACACCATTCGTGCAGGTTTGCAGGTGAGTGCGCATAGTTCCAACCCCGGCAATGTGAGCTTCACCAATGTGGACATGCAGGCTCATGCCCCGTTGATTCCGCGCTACACTTCTTTGGAATACGTTTTGTATGCCGGCAACGAGCAGCAGATAGGGGAGAAGCTTACCTTATACTATGGGCTACGTTTGCCCCTTTGGCAGGATATAGGTCCCACCACGGTCTATGCCTTCAATCCCATGTATCAAGTCTTCGATACCACTCAGGTGGCGAAAAACAAAGTGTATGGAACCTATTTCAGCCCTGAGCCTCGCTTCAACCTCAGTTATAACTTCACCAAAAATACTTCGGCGAAGGTTAGCTATTCGCGCACAAGTCAATTTATTCAGATATTGACTAATTCCGTCAGTCCGTTCACGTCTTTGGAGGTGTGGGTGCCCTGCGGTCCCAATATCAAACCCCAAAAGACCGATCAGGTGTCCTTGGGTTTCTTCCAAAAGCTGTTTAAGAAACGGGTGCAACTGTCCTTGGAAGGTTTCTACAAGCATTTTTACAATACGATAGACTATCAAGACCACGCCAACATGCTTTTCAATCCGCTGATAGAAGGCGAGCTGCGCTTTGGCAAAGGTTGGTCCTATGGGGCAGAGTTTATGTTACGCAAGCCCGAAGGAAGGCTCACGGGGTGGATAGGTTACATCTATTCGCGCTCCTTCAAGCAGATCGTAGGGGTAAACAACGACGCTAAGTTTCCGGCAAGTTATGACAGTCCTCACAATATCTATATCAATGTTGCCTACAACACCCGCGGGAGATGGTCCTTCACGGCGAATTGGTTGTATATGACTGGTAATACCATCACCACGCCTATCAGTTTCTATTATTATAATGGTGTATCGGTGCCGGTCTATGGTTCGAAAAACAACGACCGCCTTCCGGCTTACCATCGTCTCGACCTGTCGGTGTCTTTGCGCCTGAGCAAACCCGAACGGAAGTATCAGCATAGTTTGATGCTCACGCTCTATAACGCTTATGCCCGCCGAAATCCTTTTTCGGAGAATTATAACAAGATGGACGACCAAGGCAACATCGTGGTGCCTGCCGATAATTCCAAAGGCTATGATTTGATTCCGACTTCCGTCTCCGTGGCGGGAATTATTCCTTCCTTGAACTATAAATTCAAATTTTAGATGAAGAAAACCTATCTACTGCTGCTGCTGTTGTTTGCCCTATTGTCCTGCGAGAAGCAAAGCGACCACGCCATCAAGAGCGAGAACTTGGATTTGTTGGTGGTGGACGGCATCCTCACCGATGAGCACAAACCCCAAACCATTCGGTTGACGCGCACCGTGAGTGAGTTGAACGCCCCGCCCCAAGCGGTTTCGCAAGCAACGGTTATTCTAAGCGAACCTAATTCTACGACCTTCTTGCACGAACAACCGACAAACCCGGGCGTCTATCAAATTCAAGGTCCCTTTGTGGTGCATCCCAATGTGGAATATTCTTTATTGATTACGGCGAATGGGAAAACCTATTCGGCTAAGACGTTTATGGTGCCGCCCGGTCCCTTGAAGATGTTGCGCTTTGTGAAAAACAATGACGAACGTCTGTATCACATACAGTGGATAGTGAATCCCTACGACGGCATCAATCCTGCCATGTTCGAAATTACGTTGGATTGGTCGAAGGTGGCGGGCTACACTGCCTTGCCTGCGGAACAATGCCAAGCCAAAATGTATTACTACACCCTGCCTACGATAGACGTGAGTCAGATATTTGCGCCCGAATTGGAGCAGATTCGATTCCCCTTGGGCACCAAGATAGTGGAAAAGCGCTATTCGCTCAACCCTGAATATACCGAGTTTGTGCGTGCCTTGCTCTTAGAAACCACTTGGAAAGGTGGGCTGTTCGATTCGGCACCCGCGAATGTGCCTACGAACTTAAGTCAAGGGGCGGTGGGGTTTTTCTCTGCCTGTTCGGTGGTGAGGGATTCGTTGATAGTGCAGTAGTTCTTAGTTCAGAGTTTATAGTTTAGAGTTCGGGGTTTCGAGTTTAGCGATTTGATTCTACAAATAACGAATTCACAAAATACGAATTTTAAAACAGTTTGTTGAGATTTGCGTTGTGAATTTATGGTTATTTTATGTGACAAAATGTATCGGTTTTTGAAGGTTTCGTTTTAAAAAAATAACTGACAGAAAGTCACTATGAACATGGCGAAAGTCACTATGAACATGGCGAAAGTCACATCGAAAATGGCAATTGTCAGATCGAACATGGCGATTGTCAGATCGAACATGGCGAAACTCACATCGAACATGGCGAAAGTCACATCGAACATGGCGAAAGTCACATCGAACATGGCGAAACTCACATCGAACATGGCGATTGTTAGATCGAACATGGCGATTGTCAGATCGAACATGGCGAAACTCACATCGAATATGAAGAAACTTAGATCGAATCTGGTGAAATACGCATAGAATTGTTAAAAATTAGTGATAAAGGTGGAGTTTGGAGCATTAGAGGTGCTTGAAGGATGATAAAGCTGCCAAAATGTCTGATTATTGATTTGAAGTGGGGTGTTGAAATTCGAGATTGTTTCTTAATAAAAGTTTAAATTGATTGCGATTTTTGATGCTTTTTTATCATCCTAAAAAATAACCTGAAAAGACATTTTAGAAGAGTATATAATGCGGACTAAATGATTTTTTATCGAGATAGGAGAAGCCTTGGAGTATTTGGTTCTTGGAATATGGCTCTTGGAATTTGGAATTTGGATCTTGGTATTTGGTATTTGCCTCTTGCTTATTGCCCCGCACCCTGATACGGCGTCCGATTCACGATAGACCTACCAAGCGTAACTTCATCAGCATATTCCAATTCGTCGCCGAAGGAGATGCCGCGGGCTATGGAGCTGACGTTGATGGGGAAGGCGCTGAGTTTTTTGTAGAGGAAGAAGCTGGTTGTGTCGCCCTCGATGGTGGCGGGCAGCGCAAGGATGACCTCTTTGCAGACGCCCGTGGCGAGGCGATTGAGCAGGGGGACGATGTTTAAATCGTTGGGACCGATGCCGTCTATGGGGGAGATGATGCCGCCCAACACATGATAGACGCCGGTGTATTGATTGGTGTTTTCGACTGCAATGACGTCGCGGATGTCTTCTACGACGCAGATGAGGGATGGGTCGCGCTTGGGATTGGCGCAAATGTCGCACGATTCGGTCTCGGTAATGTTGTAGCACTGATGGCAATAGCGAATCTCTTGACGCAACTTGACGATGGTGTTGCCCAAGAGTTCGGCAGTGTCAGCATCTTCGCGCAACAAATACAACACCATACGCACCGCCGACTTGCGACCAATGCCGGGGAGTTTCGCAAATTCATTGACAGCTTGCTCGAATAATTTTGAAGGATAATTAGCCACGGATATATATTTTTGTCTGCAAAATTACGGAAAATTATTTATGATTTGAGATTTGAGATTTAAGATTTTAGATTTTTG
>CAIWVT010000236.1 GCA_903916135.1 uncultured bacterium | reverse complement strand
TAAATAAAAATAAAAAAAAACTTTTTTTTAATAAAAATGCAGATTATTAAAAATTATTAGTACTTTTGCACTCCATTTTAACAAAGATGTAATTATGTATTTAACCAGTGAAGTAAAAAAAGACATTTTCAAAGAGTACGGAAAATCCGAATTTGATACAGGTTCCTCAGAAGGACAAATTTCATTATTTACCTTTAGAATTCAGCATCTAACAGGTCATTTAAAGGCAAATAAGAAAGACAGTTTTACCCGCAGATCTTTAGTAAGATTAGTTGGTAAAAGAAGACGTTTGCTCGATTATTTGAAAGAACGAGACATCGAACGTTACAGAAATATTATTAAGAAACTCAATCTTAGAAAGTAATTTTTCTCGAAAATACTATAAAGGAGGCAATGCGAATTGCCTTTTTTTATTTAAAATCGAATTAATAAAGAGGTATATAAAAAAAATAAAAAAAACATTATGGAAGGTATTAAAAAATCATTCGACATTGGCGATGGAAGAATAATTGAAATTGAAACAGGCAAACTCGCCAAACAAGCAGATGGTTCTGTAGTAGTAAAAATGGGCGATACTATGCTTTTAGCAACAGTAGTATCCCGAAAAGAGGCAGGAGAAAACGTTGACTTCATGCCATTATCAGTTGATTATCAAGAAAAATATGCAGCCTTAGGTCGTTTTCCGGGCGGATTTTTCAAACGTGAAGCGAGAGCTTCAGAGTACGAAATTTTAATATCCCGATTAATTGACCGCGCTTTGCGTCCACTTTTTCCCGATGATTATCATGCAGAAACTCAGGTTTTAGTTACATTGATTTCAGGCGACAAAGAATGTATGCCTGACGCACTGGCAGGATTAGCTGCTTCTGCCGCATTAACTGTTTCAGATATTCCGTTCAATGGACCTATTTCAGAAGTAAGAGTAGGCAGAATTGATGGAAAATTTGTCGTAAATCCAAGTACAACTGACATCCAAAGTTCTGATATTGATATTATCGTTGCTGCTTCTATGGACAACATTATGATGGTGGAAGGCGAACTGAAAGAAGTTTCAGAAAATGATTTAGCTGAAGCTTTAAAATTTGCTCATGAAACTATCCGCATCCAATGTCGTGCACAACTTGAATTGGCTGATATGGTTGAAAAATCAAAAATCAAACGTACCTATTGTCACGAAGTGAATGATGATACTGTAAAAGAAAATCTTAGGGAATTTGCTTATCAAAAAATATATGATATTGCATGTGCTGCGTCAGCTAAACATGAACGTATGGATGCTCTTGATAAAATTAAAGAAGACTTCATCAACACATTGCCTGAAGAAGAACGTGCAGAAAAAAAATCCATGATTAATCGTTATTTCTTTCAGGTTGAAAAAGAAGCCATACGAAAAGTAATTGTAAATGATAGAATCCGTTTAGATGGACGTAAATTAGATGAAATCAGACCTATTTGGAGCGAAGTAAATTATTTGCCGTCAGCTCACGGTTCTGCTATTTTTACTCGTGGGGAAACACAATCGCTTACCACTGTTACCCTCGGAACCAAAATGGACACTCAAATTATTGATGGTGTTATTTTCGAAGGAAAGAACAAATTTTTACTACATTATAATTTCCCTCCTTTTTCAACCGGCGAAGCAAAAATGATGCGCGGCACAGGTCGCAGAGAAGTAGGTCATGGAAATTTAGCACATCGGTCTTTAAAGAACATGATTCCTTGGGGAGAAGAAAATCCTTACACAGTTCGTATCGTTTCTGACATTCTTGAATCTAACGGTTCATCATCTATGGCAACTGTATGTGCAGGAACTCTTGCCCTTATGGATGCCGGCGTTAAACTGAAAAAACCTGTTTCTGGAATTGCCATGGGATTGATAACCGATAAAGGTGGCAAATACGCTATTTTATCTGACATTTTAGGCGATGAAGATCATTTAGGTGATATGGATTTCAAGGTAACCGGTACGAGAGATGGAATTACAGCTTGCCAAATGGATATAAAAGTAGATGGACTTTCTTACGAAATTTTATCCGAAGCCTTAAATCAAGCTCGTCTTGGTCGTTTACATATATTAAATGAAATAGAAAAAACTATTGCTACCCCTCGTGAAGATTATAAACCTCATGTTCCAAGAATTGTAAAGATGACAATTCCTAAAGAATTTATTGGTGCCGTTATTGGACCAGGTGGAAAAATCATTCAGGAAATTCAAAATTCAACAGGGTCAATAATAGTTATTGAAGAACAGGGTGAATTTGGTATTATTGATATTGTTTCAAGCAATAAAGAATCTATTGATAAAGCATTGAATTGGATTAAAAAGATCGTTGCTGTTCCAGAAGTTGGAGAAGTATATACAGGTAAAGTGCGCAATATTCAACCTTTCGGTGCTTTTATCGAAATTCTACCAGGCAAAGATGGCTTACTGCACATCTCAGAAATTGATTGGGTCAGAACCGATGATGTAGAAAAAGTATTTAAAATCGGCGATGAAGTTCAAGTTAAGCTCATTGAAGTGGATAAAAAAACCGGTAAATTAAAATTATCTCGTAGAGTTTTACTACCCAAACCAACTCAAAATTAGATTTAGTTTTTGCTTAAAGCAACCTTTCTTATATAAAAAGTGTCTTATTAAACCAATAAGGCACTTTTTTTTTAAAAGGAATCTCTTGGAATTAAATTATTGATATGAGACAGCTAAAGATTGCTAAGCAAGTAACGAACCGTGAAACGGCATCGTTGGATAAATATCTTCAGGAAATTGGTAAGGTAAATCTAATCAGTCCTGAAGATGAAGTAATTTTGGCACAACGCATACGGCAGGGAGATCAAGCTGCCTTAGATAAACTAACAAAAGCAAACTTGCGTTTTGTGGTTTCGGTTGCAAAACAATACCAAAACCAAGGTTTGAGCTTACCCGATTTAATTAATGAAGGAAATGTTGGTTTGATAAAAGCTGCTCAAAGATTTGATGAAACCAAAGGATTCAAGTTTATTTCTTATGCCGTATGGTGGATTAGACAAAGTGTTTTGCAGGCAATAGCTGAGCAAGCACGTATTGTGAGATTACCATTGAACAAAATAGGAACACTTAATCGTATCAATAAAGCATATAATGCTTTTGAGCAAAAGTTTCAGCGAGAACCTAATACTGATGAAATCGCAAAAATACTGAATGTTTCTATTACAGAGGTTAATGAGTCCTTGAAAAATTCGGGAAAACATATTTCGATGGATGCACCTATTATCGAAGATGAAGAAATTACGATGTACGACACGCTTATTAGTGAGCAAAATGACGCTCCTGAAACAGGATTGCTTATAGATTCCCTGCGAATTGATATTGAAAGAGTCATCACTACATTGCCCGTCCGTGAAGCAGAAATTATTAGGTACTTTTATGGTTTAAGTGGTAAACCACTTTGCACTCTTGACGAAATCGCATATAAATTTAATTTAACGCGTGAGCGTGTGCGACAAATAAAAGACAAATCAATTCATCGGCTAAAATTATCTGCCAGAAGTAAAAATCTGAGATCATATCTTGGATAAATTTTTTTTTATTATCTTTGTAAAAATTATACGTTAAGATATGACTCATTTTATTTCTCCTTCAATACTTTCTGCCGATTTTGGCAAATTAAAAGAACAGATAGAATTACTTAATGAAAGTAAAGCTGATTTTATTCATATTGATGTAATGGACGGTGTTTTTGTTCCAAATATATCCTTTGGATTTGCAGTTATTGACTCTGTAGTGAAATATGCAAAAAAACCTCTTGATATTCACTTGATGATTGTTGATCCTGATAAGTATATCGAGCGATTTGCTTCATACAAACCAGCATATTTAAGTGTTCATTTTGAAGCAAGTTTGCATTTGAATAGAACCGTAAATTTTATTAAATCTTTAGGTGTAAAATCTGGCGTTGCTGTTAATCCGCACACATCCATAAGCTTGTTAGATGAAATTGTTTTCAATTCCGATATGATTTTAGTTATGTCTGTTAACCCGGGTTTTGGCGGTCAGAAATTTATACTGAATTCTTTGCTTCGAATTCAAAAAACCAAAGAACTTATTAAATCTAAGTGTTCAAATGCACTCATCGAAGTTGATGGAGGCATAGATAAAAACAACATTGATTCTATTTTAAAAGCGGGTGCAGATATTATTGTAGCAGGAAGCGCGGTTTTTAAATCTTCAGATATTATTTCATCTGTTAATATTTTGAGGAAAAATTTTACTTAGCTTTGCTTTTGTCTCAGTTTTTTTTTGTACTTTTGTAGTTATTCTTGATTTTTTCTTTTATATGAAAGTGTATCCATTCGGTAAAATATATTTTGTGTCTCTCTTTTTTATTTTGTGCACCTTGCATTGTGCTATTGGGCAGAATGTTGTAAACAATGGTGGAAAAATAATAGTTAGAGAAGGTGCCAATTTGGTTATTGGTGGAAATTATATTAATAAAAACGACGGCACTACTGACGGGACTGTAAATCTTGATGGAAATATAATAGTAAAGCGTAATTGGGTTAATGTTGCAAATAACGAAGTATTGGTTTCTACAGGAACTGGTTTTGTTGGGAATGTCATATTGGATGGTTTCATAAATCAATACATTGAAGGAACGAATCCTACTTTATTCGAAAACCTGATTATACAGAATTCGAAAAAGATTTTAAATGTTACGAACTGTAAGGTAAATGATACACTTTCTGTTAATGCTATTTTAGATTTGAACACTCATCGAATTAAAATATTAAATCCCAATCCTATAGGAATAAATTACGTAAGTGCATATATTTTTAGCGAAACGAATACTAATGAAGGTTTAGGTGAGGTTGAATGGCAAATTGGATCAAATTTGAATTCATATACAGTACCATTTGGAAGTGGCAATTCAAATTCGGATGACTTGGCTGTTACACTTGAAACAAAGACTACGGCTACTCCAACTAACGGTTCCATTCGATTTGCAACATATCCCACAGGATGTCAAAATAATCCTGTTCCTCCTGATGTCGCTCAACTTGACAGAGGTTATGAATATGTGGCTGATCGTTTTTGGAATATTGATCCTATTTATGATACAAAACCTGAGGTTAATATTCAATTACACTATTTGCAACAAGATGTAAATCCATCATGCAACAATGGACTACATGAGGCTGATATGAAGGCTATTCGTTATAACACCTTGCAACAAACATGGGACGATTTAAAACCTCTTGGAACTTCTTATCCGACTGAACAAGTATTTAAGATAGATAATGTGGCTCCAAATGATTTCTATGCGCCCTGGTGTTTGGTGGGAGAGGTTGTTGATTGGGAAATTTTCTTCCCTAATGCATTTACGCCCAATGCTGATGGTCATAACGAAACTTTTGCTCCAATAGGTTATAATCTCGAAAAATTAAATTTCACAATGTATATTTATAATCGTTGGGGTGAATTAATTTACGTTATGGATGATATAAGCAAACCTTGGAATGGTTCTTTTGGGGAATCTGGCAAAATCTGCCCACAAGGTGTTTATACGTGGATTGTGTTTTTAAAAGATGGAAATGGGATGCAACATGAGTATAATGGAATCGTTACTTTAATTCAATAATGATAATTTTAAATGAAAGGAAATAAATTAATATTAATAGTATTCTTACTTGTTTTGCTAAGTAAAAGCAATTTTGCTCAGAACAATGTTGGAATAAATTCTACAGGGGCCAATCCGAATCCCTCTGCAGCACTTGATGTTGATGCAAATGATAAGGGAGTATTAATTCCTCGGGTTACAACTGCACAACGTGTAGCTATCATAACTCCAGCTAATGGTTTATTGGTTTATGATACGGACCTTAAATGTGTATTTTTTTATGAGATTAGCACTTTTACGTGGATTTCTCTTTGCGATGCTACTGGAACGGTTGGACCTATTGGACCTATAGGACCACAAGGACCTGCAGGTGCTAACGGAATTAATGGTATAAATGGGACTGTAGGACCACAAGGACCAATAGGTCCACAAGGAGTTGCTGGAACAAATGGAACAAATGGTATAGATGGAGCAGTAGGTCCGCAAGGTCCAATAGGATTAACCGGACCTCAAGGACCCATAGGTCCACAAGGAGTAGCTGGAATAAATGGTACAAATGGTATAGATGGCGCAGTAGGTCCGCAAGGTCCAATAGGATTAACTGGTGCACAAGGACCAATAGGATTAACCGGACCTCAGGGACCCATAGGTCTACAAGGAGTAGCTGGAACTAATGGTATAGATGGCGCAGTAGGTCCGCAAGGTCCAATAGGATTAACTGGCGCACAAGGACCAATAGGATTAACAGGACTTCAGGGACCAATAGGTCCACAAGGAGTAGCTGGAACAAATGGCACAAATGGTTTAGATGGCGCAGTAG
>CAIWVT010000235.1 GCA_903916135.1 uncultured bacterium | reverse complement strand
TTTAGGTTGTGATGATGATGGAGGCAACGGAAATTATTCTTTCCTTGTTCTGTATGACCTCACCCCGGGGGAAACTATTTTCATACAAGTTTTTGGCTATGGTGGCGCAACTGGAAGTTTTCAGATTTGTGTAAAAGATATCGGAAAAGTAACACTTGACAGTTCGGAATTGCCTATTGTGATGATAAATACCCAGGGACAAACCATTTTAGATGGTACAAAAATAAACTGCCTGATGGATATTAAATACAATGGTACGGGAAACATCACTTATGTGTCTGACATTGCTAATATTTACAGCGGGCATATTGGCATTGAAATCCGGGGCGCTTCCTCTTCCGCTTATCCGCAAAAACCGTTTAATGTTGAGACCAGGGATGCGGCGGGCAATAATAACAATGTTTCGATTCTTGGTATGCCTGCTGAAAATGATTGGGTTTTGATTTCCAATTATAATGACCGTTCGCTCATCAAGAACCTGCTGGCGTTTAAACTTTTTAGGGAAATGGGGAATTATAGCACGCGGGCACAACTGTGTGAGGTACTTATTGACAGCTCTTATCAGGGTATTTATGTGATAGGAGAAAAAATTAAACGGGATAATAACAGAGTGAATATTTCAAACTTAAACATAGGTGATACGCTTGGGAATCAGTTAACCGGAGGCTACATCCTTCAGCAAAACTATTGGAATGCGACCAACAGTTTTCAATCTAATTATTCACCCATTGATCATCCCGGCTTTGATGTTCACTTTCTATATGAATTTCCCGACGAGTTTACCATTCAACCTGCTCAGAAGAAATACATTGCTTCATACGTGGATAGCTTGGAGACGGCACTTTACAGTACAAATTTTGCGAACCCGACAACAGGATACCGAAAATATTTGGACGTAAAATCCTTTATTGATTATTTCCTCGTCAATGAGGTGTCAAGAAATGCAGATGGGTTTAAAAAGAGTGTTTTTTTTAATAAAAACAAAAACTCACATGGTGGTAAACTAAAAGCGGGACCGGTATGGGATTTTGACTGGGCATGGAAAAGTTTGGCAGGGGTTTGTTCCATCTATGAAGGTTATACAGGTTCTGGATGGGCGCATCTCAACAATGACTGCCCTACCGATAATTATTCAACAGGTTGGTATGTTCGTTTGTTGCAGGACAGTGCATTTAGTAACGAACTCCGCTGTACATACGAAGATTATAGACAAAACATTTTGAATACTGCAAACATTTTCGCTTACATTGACAGCATGGAAATCGTTGTTCAAAATGCAGAGAAAAGGCATTTTACAAAATGGCCTATACTTGGCATGAGCGGTCCTGCTCCTGATTTTGGACCCGTTGCCACTACTTACCCGGCAGAACTGGATTCACTAAAAAATTGGATTAGCATCAGATTGCAATGGCTTGATGCAAATATCCCCGGACTTTGCCTTACAACAGGTGTAACTGAAACAAATTTACCTGCTACCTTGAATTGCTACCCTAACCCTGCAAATGATTATTTCAATGTTGATTATTATTTGCCATCACCCATGAAGATGTCCATTTGTTTATATAATTATTTAGGCTCAGAAGTTTTATCAACCACCCCAATAACGCAAACCACCGGACAACATTCGCTGAAACTCGAAACCAAAGCTCTTTCGAATGGAGTTTACATATTAAAATTTTATAACGGGATAGATGTACTAACTAAAAAAATCGTAATCAATAAATAAACCAGTTCGGCGGCAGGCTCTTTGCGTTCGTCGGAAATATCAAATAAGGCTGTTCTGGTTTATAAGATATAGTGCGCTACATTTCTTTAAATAAAAGGCTTGCCTCGCATCAAGGCAAGGATTTTTACTTTATAAACTTTCAACTTAAGTACTTTAAGTACTTCTTCCCGTCCACGGCAAATCGTCCAAATCAACGTTGCCGCCAGAGAGGATGATGCCGATGTTTTTGTCAGTGAAGAGTTCGGGATGTTGTTTGATGGCAGCGAGGCAGACGGCAGCGGAAGGCTCGACGATGATTTTCATGCGTTCCCAGATGAGTTTCATGGCGAGGATGATGTCGGCTTCGGAGACGGTGAGGATGCGCTGCACATGGTCTAAAATAATTGGAAAGGTGTATGTTCCCAAGGAAGTGCGCAAACCATCAGCAATAGTGTTAGGTTGGATAGATGGGATAAAAGTTTTTTGTGTAAAGGAACGATAGGCATCGTCGGCTTGTTGGGGTTCGGCAGCCCATACTTGGGTTTTTGGGGAGAAATAGTGGGCAGAGATGGCTGTGCCGCTGAGGAGTCCGCCTCCGCCGACGGGGGCAAGGATGATGTGGAGGGGAGGGGTGTCTTGAATGAGTTCAAGGGCGGCGGTGGCTTGTCCGGCAATGATGTGGAGGTTGTCGTAGGGATGGATTTCGAGGGCACCGGTGGCTTGGATGACGGTGAGCAGGGTTGATTCGCGAGCTTCGAGGGAGGGGACGCAAAAGGTGATGATGCCGCCATAGGCACGGACGGCTTCGACTTTGACTCGAGAGGAGTCGGAGGGCATGACGATGTGGGCATTGGTGTTGCGCAGACGGGCAGCACGGGCTAATGCTTGGGCATGGTTGCCGGAGGAATGGGTGGCGACGCCTTGCTGAAGTTGGCTTTCGGTTAGGGAGAATACAGCATTGCAGGCACCGCGGGATTTGAATGCACCGGCTTTTTGAAAGTTCTCGCATTTGAAATACATGGAGGTGTGGAACATGGCGTTGAGGCTTTCGGAAGTCAGGATGGGGGTGCGGTTGATGTAGGGCTGGATGCGTTGGGCAGCTTGCCCTATAGATTGTTTGTTGGGTTGGTTCATGATATTGAGATGGGATTTGATATAAAAAGACAAGCCCGAAACGATGCTTCGGGCTTGCCATTATTAGAATTTGATTGTTTATAACACATTGATCGGATAGATTAAATCTTTACCGATTTCAACCGCTTTTTCATTTTCGGGTATCAAACCGTGATGACGTTTAGGTAAGGATTTTTCGAGACCTTTGTGGATGAATTCGCCTGAAACAATGGGTTTGATTTTTAGGTATCCACCAAGAACCATCATGTTGAACACTTTTGTCATTCCCATTTTTGAAGCTTCGTCTGCAGCATCAATACGATAGATATTGATGTCTTTACGGTCGGGATGGCGTGTGATGCCATTACCGTCGTAGATTAGATATCCACCAGCTTTGACGGAACATTCGAATTTGTCCATTGATTGTTGATTGAGGATGATGGCGGTGTCGTATTTGTTCAATACGGGCGAACTGATGCGTTCGTCGCTGACGATGACCGTCACGTTTGCCGTTCCCCCGCGCATTTCGGGACCGTAGGAAGGCATCCAACTGACTTCTTTATTTTGCATTATACCGGAGTAAGCAAG
>CAIWVT010000234.1 GCA_903916135.1 uncultured bacterium | reverse complement strand
GGTGGCATTAAATGGTTTGTAATTAATATTGATCCAGTAAGGTTCGTAATAAGAAGGGAAAACTGTTAGGTCGAATCCTATCAGGAAATCATAATAATTGCAATTGAATATGCCGTCGTGCCCATCCAAATAGCAAGGCACGATAACGATTTTTACTTTATCGGTGGGCGCGTTTTTTAAGTTATTGGCATTGATGCGGTTTATCATAGCATCTGCATCGTAATCATTTAAGAAATGGGTGCAGAAGTCTTCGCTCACCGGTTCGTTGTAGTTGGGTTGCTGCATCCGATGGATGAGGTCGTGGGATGGTCCCAAATTGTTGGCAGGGACTGCAATATACGCCACGATGTTTTGCTTTAGGTTCTCGTCTTTGTTGAGTTGTCCTAAGGCATCAATATATAGGTCAATACCCTTGTTGGAAAACTCGTATCTGCCACTATTCAGGATATACAAGGTGTCGTCGGACAGCTCTTGGTTGAGTAAGGCTTGGGAGACATGTTTGATTTTTTGTTTCGAGGTATTGCGACGGTTGTCAAAGTCATCAGCATTGGGCACAAAGGAATCGTCGAATCCATTCGGTGTGACGACATCCACGCTTTTCTCCAAGAAATGGGTACATTCATTGGCGGTGATTTCGCTGACGGTGGTGAAACTATCACTTTGTTGGGCAGCTATTTTTTCTAAAGAGAATTTGGAAACCACACCCATGCTGCGAGCCAGCGATTCGCTATTATAATCCGTCAGGTGACCATAGAGCGGCAATTTGTTTCCTGCTATACAACGTCCCAACACGGTGGCATGGGTGGTAAGCACGGTGGCAATTTGTGGCGCGCGATCTTTTAAATAGAGCACGCCCGTTCCCGTCATCCATTCATGGAATTGAGCTATGATGCGGTCGTGAGCCGAAAGATTGTACTCATAGAAGCTTTGAATAATTCGGGCAGCCGCCACGCCAAACAAGGCAGGTTCCACATAATCCCATTGACCGGAAATAGAATCGAGGCGATATTTCTCCCACAGATTGGAAAACACCAAGTCTTTTTGTGCGAAGAAGGTTGTGAAATCAACTAAAACCACAATGGGCTTTCCTGCGATATTCCAACGACCTATCTTAAACTTCAATCCTTCGCTTTCGGCTTTCTCACACCAGGATTTGTAGAGGTATTTGTCTTCTATAAATTCGGGATTCGAGCGGGTTTCTTTCCAAACATCGGGACCGATAAGGATATAATTATCTTTGAGTTTTTCAAATATGGAGGGGGCTTTGGTAGAGATTACTGTGTAAATACCGCCCACTTTATTGCATACTTCCCAGCTAACTTCAAATATATAATCAGGGCTAAGCAAATTTTCGTTCGTCATGATATGGTTTTTTTTAAGAGGTGCAAAAGTACTAATAATTTTGCTTGCCACGAATGAGAGATTTTCTTGGGCTGTTTAAAATACGACTGAGTACCTACTAAATCAAGGGTTTCTGAAATAAAAAATAATTATTGAAAAAATAATATGCTTTAATGTGTTACTATTCCAAAAATTTCGTTTATTTTTGTAAAGATTTAAAATTTGAATTATGGAACTACTAAAAGTTGGAGATGAAGCTCCTGAATTTTTTGGTATTGCTCAGAGTGGCGTATCAGTTAGCTTAACGCAATATCGCGGAAAACGCGTGATTTTGTATTTTTACCCCAAAGATAATACCCCGG